>DATJUH010000153.1:0-11819 GCA_035502515.1 Acidimicrobiales bacterium | reverse complement strand
GGAGCACTTCGGCTTGAAACTCGCTCCAACAGTGTGTTGAGCCAGGTCCGTTTCACGGCCAGGGGGCTCTTTACCGGAGGGGCCGATGGCATTGGCCGGATCTGGAAGGTGACGCAAGCGAACGCACGAGCGTCCGACGGCCAGCTGCAAGCAGGTCGTATCGCGCAACCTGGCCGGACTGATCAGTCAGGCGGGCCCTGGGGGTAGTGCCACGGCAGTCCCGTCATCGACTTTGGAGGCCGTTTTTGGCGCCCCCGTGACCCAGGAGGACGACCCCCGAACGGGCACTGCGGGCGGCTTACCGAGTGCAGTTCGGGGTGAACAGCGAGACTAACGCCGGTCTACGCATCGGCATCGAGACCGGCCCGGCAGTAGTCGTCACGGTGACGGACAGCACGAGGTACGGCGTGGTCGGAGAAGTGGCGGCGACACTGTGCTCGTGGGAAGGGCAACCCGAACAGCCCCGAGGGGACATTTGACTGGGGGCCGAGCCAAGAATTGGCGCGCCACAAACACGCAAAAGCAATTACGGCCACCTTCCTGGGACGGCCCAAGGCCGCCTGGACCGCTTGGGAGGCATCGGGAGGCTCGCCGGCGTGGGCGGCGAATAAGGGAGACGACACCTTCCCCCGCTGTATTTGCCGGGAGCCTTGGCGCTCTGACGGTAGTGAGGCGCTGAAAGCAGAGAGTGCTAGGGCACGGCCGGCCGTCGTGCCCCCGCACCGCTGCTGAGCCTGCTCGACCTGACAGATGTACCCACTTATTGGGCAATAGACAGACGGAGCCAAGAAAGATGCAGTACACCTTCGAGGGGCGTTGCGAGGCTGGGCACGCCAACAGTGCGGCAATTCTCCATGAGCAGCCATCCGGAGGTCGAGACGCGCCGAGGGCGTACGTCGGTGAGTGTTCGCAGTGCGGTCGCCCAATCGAGCTCGCACGAGTGGGCGACCAGGCATCTTCCTTGGCCACAGCGCGTCGTTGATGTAACTGCGGAAGACTCGTAAACGTCTAGCGGCGAAAGGTGCAGTTAGTCCATTAGCTACGTGTGATCATCGTCCCTGTCGTGGCCAGTCGGCTATGCGGGAGGAGTTCACGACGGCGACTGGTAGCGACTGTTGACCACGCAACCGAGGCGGTCGGCGAACTCGTCCGCTTCCCGGGCACTCTCAGTGTCAGTCACGGGTCCCCCCAGGGAGCGGCTACAGACAAAACGGCGTCGGCTGGGACGGTTGCCGTGAGCATGGCCACGGACATGCCGGTGAGGGAGCAGTACCTCGTGAGTGGCATGCTTGCTACTCTCAGCAGCCAACGTTCCACACCTGGCGGCGTGAGTGCCCGGATTTCGGAAACCGATGGGAGCCGTTCCAGGGGACCGGGTGAAGCGCGCGGCCCGGGTGCCCGCCGGCGGGACTTCGACCGGGAGGAGCACCGCTCGGGCGGCTGGCCGGCCACCGGGCCCTTCGGCCGCCACCAGGCCCCTCGGCCGCCACCGGGCGGCTTGGCTACTTGTGCGCGCCAGGGTAACGATAAGAGCACCTGGCGCGCCCAAACATGGGCGCCCGAATCGGCTTGGGCGACGAACCACCACTCGCTGGCCCACCCTCGTGCCCTTGACCGTCTTGCTCCGCTGTATCGGCTTTGCGGTCGCGCGTGTAACCTGTCAGCACACGTAGCCGTCATAGACCAGCGCCCTGCTCGGTCATCACCCCATTGATGACCGAGCAGGCAAGCACCTTCGGCTAACTCTTGACACCGTTCGGCCCTGGCGGCGCATCGCCGCAGATCAAAGGCTTAGATGTCGTAATACAGGTAGAACTCCCAGGGGTGTGGGCGGAGGCGGACGGGGTCGATCTCGTACTCGCGCTTGTAAGAGATCCATGTCTCGATCAAGTCGTCGGTGAAAACCCCGCCGGCCTGGAGGAACTCGTGGTCAGCCTCGAGAGCGGCCAGGGACTGGTCGAGGGAGCCCGGTACCTGCGGCACTAGTGCCAGTTCCTCGGGCGGCAGGTCGTAGAGGTCCTTGTCCACCGGGTCGGGC
This sequence comes from Acidimicrobiales bacterium, assembly GCA_035502515.1. Taxonomy (GTDB): domain Bacteria; phylum Actinomycetota; class Acidimicrobiia; order Acidimicrobiales; family Palsa-688; genus Fen-671. The sequence goes on along the minus strand of DATJUH010000153.1, from coordinate 9,781 downwards.
GGCTCGGTCTTGTTGAGGACGCCGTCGAGGCCGGCCATCAAAATGGCCGAAAACGCAAGGTACGGGTTGCAAGACGGGTCCGGGCAACGGAACTCGACTCGTTTTGCCTTCGGGCTCTTCGAATAAAGAGGGATCCGGCAGGCGGCGGACCGGTTGCGCTGAGAATAGACGAGGTTCACAGGTGCTTCGTAACCGGGCACGAGTCGCTTATAGCTATTGGTAGTCGGCGCCGCAAACGCCAAGATGGCGGGGGCGTGCTTCAGCAAACCACCGATATACCAGCGGCCCAGGTCCGAAAGGCCGGCATAACCAAGCTCGGAAGCGAAGAGCGGGTCACCGCCACTCCATAGGGAGCTGTGGACGTGCATGCCAGACCCGTTGTCCCCATAAAGCGGTTTTGGCATGAAAGTGGCCGTGTAGTTCGCGTTGCGGGCCACGCTCTTTACTACGTACTTGTACAGCATGAGTTTGTCGGCCATCGCCAATAACGTGTCGAAGCGCATATCGATCTCCGCCTGGCCGGCGGTCCCCACTTCGTGGTGCTGGACCTCGACCTCAACACCCATTTTCTCGAGCGTCAGGATCATTTCTGACCGCAGATCCTGGAGATGGTCCATGGGCGGGATAGGGAAATACCCCTCTTTATGCCTGGGCTTGAAGCCGAGGTTAGGCCCTTCGTCCCTACCCGTGTTCCATATTCCCTCTATCGAATCGATGAAGTAATAGCCTTCATGGGCGTTCTGGTCGAAGCGGATGTCGTTAAAAATAAAAAACTCGGCTTCCGGCCCGAAATAGGCAGTGTCAGCCACACCCGTGGAGACCAGATATTCCTCCGCTTTCTTGGCGACAAAACGTGGGTCCCGTGTGTAGGACTCACCGGTCACGGGGTCGCGCACGAAACAGTTGATGTTCAAGGTGGCGTGCTGGCGGAACGGGTCGACCACGGCGGTGTCAGGGTCGGGCATGAGGAGCATGTCCGACTCCTGGATCTCCTGGAAGCCACGGATCGACGAACCGTCGAACCCGAGGCCGTCCTCGAAGGCGCCCTCGGTCAGCTCGTGGGCCGGTACTGAGAAGTGCTGCATAAGCCCGGGCAAGTCGCAGAAGCGGAAGTCGACGATGTCGACGCCCTCCTGCTGGACCATGGCCAGGACCTCCTCGGGCGTGCGCCTCGTGAAGGCCAAGGTGGGTTCCCCTTTCTACTGTTGTTAGAAGCGGCAACGCCGGTCAGGCACAACCGTGGCTGCCCACGGTGGCATGCCCGTATGGCCGGTACGTTGCTACTTTGTGAACTCTGTGTGAACGTCGCGGGTTACCTGCAGGTCAGAGCCGGCGAGCACCCCGCTTGGCACCTATCGTGGCATACCGAGTGCAAATTTGCTACATCGACAGACTGAAGCGACCGGGCGCAGCCCAACGACCACGAGTGGCGCATGCGGCCAGCCCGGTTCGGGTCGGGCAGGCGGCGGCGGGAGACCCCCTCGCTCATGGCCGGCGGGGCAAGTTCTCACTTGCCGGGCAAAGGGCTTCACGACCGTCAGGGAGTAGCGATCGTGAACAGGGCCAATGTGCCCGGGGCAACGACCGGACAGGGTGACACCGACCAGAGCAGGTGCAAGGAACTTCAATGGACTCTCAAAAGGACTATGTGCTGCGGACCGTCGAAGAGCGGGGTATCCGCTTTGTACACCTTTGGTTCACGGACGTGCTCGGGATTCCCAAGGCGTTCAGCATCACGCCGGCCGAACTGGAGAATGCCCTCGACGAAGGTATGACCTTCGACGGGTCGGCCATCGACGGCTTCTCCCGTGTCCAGGAAAGCGACGTCCTGGCCGTGCCGGACCCCAAGACGTTCCAGCTCCTTCCCTACCTGTCGGGCGAAGCCCCCGTGGCCCGGGTCGTGTGCGACATCTACAACCTCGATGGGACGCCTTTTGAAGGCGACCCCCGCCACGTGCTCAGGGGGGCGCTGGACCTCGCCCGCGACCAGGGCTTTTCTTTCTATGTGGCTCCCGAGCTGGAGTATTTCTATTTCGCCCAGCCCGATGCCGCCGGAGACCGTCCGCCGTTACCGCTCGACGCTGGCTCTTATTTCGAGTTGATGGGCAACAACGAAGCGACTGCCTTGCGGCGAGAGACGGTGTTGATGCTCGAGGAAATGGGCATACCGGTCGAGTACAGCCAGCACGAAGACGCCCCTAGCCAGCATGAGATCGACCTGCGGTACACGGACGCTATGACTATGGCCGACACCGTCATGCTGGTGCGTGTCGTCGTAAAGGAAATGGCTGCCCGCAAAGGGATCCTGGCGTCGTTCATGCCCAAGCCGCTCAGCGGCGTGCAAGGTTCGGGGATGCACACGCACATGTCGCTCTTCGACGGAGATACCAATGCTTTTTACGACGACTCGGACGAGTACCACCTTTCGCAGGTGGCGAGGCAGTTCATCGCCGGTGTGCTTGTCCATGCCCGTGAGATAACGGCCATCACCAACCAGTGGGTCAACTCCTACAAGCGGCTCATAATTTCCCAAGAGGACCAACCACTTATCGAGGCGCCTGTGTACATCTCGTGGGCACAGAACAACCGCTCGGCATTGGTGAGGGTGCCGCCGACGAAGAAAGGCAAGAGGGATTCAACCAGGATCGAGTACCGCTCCCCCGACCCGGGCGCAAACCCGTACCTGGCGTCGGCGGTCATACTCGCGGCGGGCTTGGCCGGGATCCGGGGCCGCTACGAACTGCCGAGAGAGGCGTCGGCCAACATCTACCAGATGTCCACGCAGGAGAGGCTGGCCGAAGGCATCAAACCCTTGCCTGCATCCCTGGCCGAGGCGCTCGACGCAATGGAAACTTCTGAACTGGTGGCGGAGACACTGGGCGAACATGTCTTCGAGTGGTTCCTCCGCAACAAGCGGGCGGAATGGGCCGCGTACAAGGCGGAGGTCACGCCGTTCGAGCTGCGGCGCTACCTCACCTCCCTGTAATGTCAGCCGAGGAATGCCAGGGGGACCGGATGCTCTCATTCGCCGCTCGGTTGGCCCCGAGCAAAGGTAGGTATACGTGGAGCCGCTAATGGTCTTCCCCGACCCGGCCCCTCCCCCGCTGGCCCAGGCGCTGGCGTTTGCGAGTTACGCATGGAAAGCCATCGGCTCGCTCGATGACGCCGCCGCCGATGAGCCGGAGGACGGCTGGTCGGGCGGAGTTATCTGCGCCGACGAGCACCCTGACGCCGCTTTCGCGCTGTGCCGGGCGCTGCGTAAACGGGAGATCCCTTTCACCCCGTTGCTGTTGCTGCTCACAGCCCCGCAGCTGGGCGCCCTCGAGCTGCGTGAAGACCTTTTCGATGACTTCTGCGTGGTGCCGTGCGACCCGCGGGAGCTGGAGACCAGGCTGTCGCACCTTTTCTGGCGGACGGGCCGGGGCTTGCGGCCGGAATTGGTCGAGTACGGCCCGCTCGTCCTCAACCTGGAGACGTACCAGGCGTCCGTAGCCGGCCGGCCGCTCTCGCTCACTTTCATGGAGTACGAGCTGCTCAAGTTCCTGGCCACGCATCCTGGCAAGGTGTTCACGCGGGAGACATTGTTGTCGAGGGTCTGGGGTTACGAGTACTACGGGGGAGCCCGCACCGTCGACGTGCACGTCCGCCGGCTGCGAGCCAAGCTCGGAGAAGAACACGCCAACCTGATCTCGACGGTGCGTTCGGTCGGCTACAGGTTCGGTCAAAGCCGCTGGGCTCTTTAGGCGGTCGGCCGGCCTCGTCCACCAGGCCAGAGACCGGCAGCCAATCGTGGGTAAGCGTGGGCGCGAGAAACCCGGCTACTCGTGCAAACAGTTGTTCGTACGAGTTCGGGGGCGCCCGATAGCGCCGGCGACGCCTAGCTGAACGACTGGCCGCACCCGCAGGTGCGAGTGGCGTTCGGGTTGTTTATGGAGAACCCGGCGCCCTGGAGGCCGTCCTTGTAGTCAAGCGTCGAACCCACCAGCAACGTGGCGCTGGCCGGGTCCACAACAACCTTGAGGTCGCCCGTGCTCGACTGAATGTCGTCGTCGGCCAGCTCCGAGTCGAAGAACATCTCATATGAGAAGCCCGAGCAGCCCCCAGGCCGAACGGCAACACGAAGGAACAGCTCCGGGTTGCCCTCTTCCTCGAGGAGTTCGCCCACCTTGGCCGCCGCTGCGTCAGTCATGACCAACGTCTCCATGGAACTGGAAGTCGAAGTAGTGCTCACAAGGCCTCCTGCGCCTACTGGTCTGGGCTCCATGGTACTGGCTCCCCGCACTTGGAGGCATTCGACGTTCGCCTTCGCCCAAAGGGCGACGACCGGGCCGGATGACTACGGGGCGGATGGGGCGAGGGCAACAGGATCGGGCGTCAGGTACAGCCACTCCCGGATGGCCGGCTGCGACTGCGCCCCTAATCGGCCGTTGCGGGACCGGAACGCCGGTGGCAGGAGAGATTTGCTCGGCAGCGAGGCGGGAGCGTCGCCCAGCGTGGCTGACGGGGGGCCGAACCCGACGGTGCAGTGGGCTTGTGCGCGCCAGATGTTCTTACCGTTACCTTGGCGCGCACAGACAGGCCTCCGAGTGTGGGCCGGCCGGCCGTGCGCAGGACGCCGCCACGGGCCGGCATTAAAGGCCGGCACAAAACGGCCGGCATCAAGGGCCGGGCCGCGAGGGCCGGGGCCGGGCACAAAGGGCCGGCGCAAAGGGCCGTACCAAAGGACGGCAGTTGCCGGCCGTACGATGTGCTGGTGGAGCAAACGAAGGTTACCGAGGCATCGGTGCGGGACGCACTCAGGGCCGTTGTCGACCCCGAGCTCGGCGACAACATCGTCGAGCTCAAGATGGTGGACAAGGTCGAGCTGGGGCCGGACGGCGTCGTCCTCGTCCGCGTAGCGCTCACCACCCCTTCGTGCCCACTGAGGGGTCAGATCCAAGCGGAGGTCATGGGCAGGGTGGGCGCTCTTGACGGGGTGTCCTCGGTGGTCGTGGAGACGAGCGAAATGAGCCGCGAGCAAAAGGCGGCTCTCATGGCCCGTGCACGCTGGAAGGCCCGTGAGCAGGGACCAAGGACCACCGTCCCCGCAAGAGCGCGCGTGGTGGCGGTCTCGTCGGGCAAAGGTGGCGTCGGCAAGTCCTCCATCTCCGTCAACCTGGCCGCCGGCCTTGCGGCCAAGGGGTTCACGGTCGGCGTGCTCGACGCCGACATCGCCGGCTTCTCGGTGCCGCGCATGCTCGGCGTGAGCGGCCAGCTCGAAGCGGCCCGAGACCCGGACGACCCGGCCCGCAAGCTCATCCAGCCTCTGGTCCAACCGGTGGGCGAGGGCGAGGTCAGGGTGGTTTCGATGGGTTTCCTGTCGGGCGAGGACGAGGCCGTCATGTGGCGAGGGCTCATGCTCAACCGGGCCGTCCAGCATTTCCTGGAAGAGGTCGCCTGGGGTGACATCGACTACCTGGTCGTCGACATGCCCCCGGGGACGGGTGACATCCAGATGGGCCTGGCCCGCATGCTGCCGAGCGCCGAGGTCCTGGTGGTCACAACGCCGGCCCAAGCGGCGCAGAAGGTGGCCGCCCGGGCGGCCAGCATGGCCCGGAAGAGTTACCTGCGCATTATCGGAGTGGTCGAGAACATGAGCGCTTTCAACTGCGCCCACGGCGAGCGCTATGAGGTCTTCGGCCGCGGTGGCGGCCAACGTCTGGCCGACGAGATCGGTGCTCCCCTGCTGGCCAGCATCCCGCTCGAGCCGGCGGTCGCCCTGGGCGGCGACCGCGGTCAACCGGCTGCTCTGGACCCCACTACTCCGGCGGGGGCAGCTTTTGCGGGCCTGGTCGGGGCTGTGCTCGAACGCTGCCCGGTACCTGAAATGACGAACTGCTCGGCTCGTTTGTTCGAGGCCCTGGAAGTGGCCGCCGGCCCGGCCACTCCTGCCCGCTGAGGCCCAGAATGCCAACCTGAAGCCGCACTATCGAGGCACAGTCGCCCGGCCCCTGAACGGCCTGGAAAGGCAAAAAACGGTCGGCCGGCTCTGTCCCGCCCGGCTGTTTGACCGTCGGTTTGACCGGACGGCCCCGATGACGCCAGCCGCCGCGCTCCGGCGTCCGCCCTCCATCACTGCCGCCATCACTGCACGCCGCACCTACGACCCCCTGAAGCGCCGGATCTCAGATACAAATTCCTCGGTCACTGAACACAAAGATCCGCAAAGAACAGGGCAGTAGCACACTGCGCGCGCTTAATGCACCTGAGGGCGCGACTCCATCGCTTCTTCCCGAGGAGGCGTGCATTGGCCCTTTCGCGCGTGCCATTGTTTAGGAGCCTTTTCGGTAGACAAAACGCCCCAGCCCCGGCCACGGCTTGGAGCGAGTGCCGGTGGGGCTGAAGGAATTGAAGGCAACTACAAGCCCCACTGTGAACGATAGGAGCGGGAGGGTGAACCCAAGCCATCAGCAACAGAAGTCGGACTTCTCGGTTGTGCAACTGGCTGAGGCCCTGATCCAGGGCGACGTGCTAATAGCCCTTCAAGAGCGAGGCGAGGCCGCCCCCGCTTGGGGTTACCTCAACTTGCTGGCTCACAGTGACCGGGGGGCGCTGCGGCGGGTGCGTGACTTCAACCAATCTCGGCGGCCTCTTTCGGGCTGGGGCACCGTCGTGTTCGACCTCATCGTCGACATCCTCAACTCCACCTCCAGCGATAATGAGCTCCGTGCCCTTCAGCGCAAGGCTCTTGTCCCGCTCGAGCTGCAGATCTGGGACGGCCGGGAGATGCTGGCTTCCCCGCAGGATCTCGACATCCTCGTGCGCAGTGCCCTTTACCGCTACATGGGGCAGCTCTAACCTCACTGCTGCTCGGCGGGCGCCCTGGTCTTTATAGCCCACGGCGCCGACTGCCCGTTTTAGGGCCCTCTCAGCTCCAGGACTGTCGCCCTTTACTCGAGGACGGTTCGCCGCCCGGCCGGGCAAGGTGGCGCCGCTATTGAGGGTGGTTGCCGAACGGGACTTCCATGGTCACGTTGGTCGACTTCACCGACGCTACGGCAGCCACACCGGGGGCCAACCCCAGGTCGTCAGCCGCCTCCCGGCTCATGAGCGAAACCAGCCGGAACGGTCCCGCCTGCATCTCGACCTGGGCCATTACCAGGTCTTTGGTGACCCTTGTGACGATCCCCGGGAAGCGGTTACGGGCCGAATGCGCTCCGGTTGGTCCTATGTCAGAACCGGGGCCCCGGCCGAGCTGAGTCGCCAGCTCAGCCAGCGCCACCCCTTCGATCACCCTCCGCCCACCGGCATCGCGCCTGGACGCCAGCTTGCCCGAGTCGGACCAGCGCCTGACGGTATCGGCACTGACGCCGAGAAGTTCCGCCGCCTCCGCCACCCGGTAGACCCTCGTCCGCGACCTCCCGAGCGGTCCGGGCGCCTCCAGCGCCGTCTCTGCGACATCGGCGCCGTTTGCGACGTCTGCGACGTCTGCGCGTCTTCGGCCCAGTCGGGCCTGGCCCGGCGCCGGCATCAGGGACGTCTCGCGGCGCGATAGCGACGGATGAGGGCATTGGTTGAACTGTCGTGGTCGAGGACGGGCTCCGCCTCCGAAGTCAGCTCGGGCACCATCCGCAGGGCGAGCGATTTGCCCAGCTCGACGCCCCACTGGTCGAAACTGTTGATGCCCCAAATGACGCCCTCTGTCAGCACCTTGTGCTCATAACTGGCCACCAGTTCCCCGAGCACACGTGGGCTGAGCTCCGGGGCGAGGATCGTATTGGTGGGACGGTTGCCCGGGAAGGTGTGGTGAGCGACCAGCGCTTCCGGGATGGCCTCTGCCCGGGCTTCCTCGGCGGTCTCGCCGAACGCCAGGGCTTCTGTCTGGGCGAAGAGATTGGCCATCAACAGGTCGTGATGATCGCCCACCCGGTGAGCCGGGTGCAAGAAACCGATGAAATCGGCCGGCACCAGCCGCGTGCCCTGATGGAGCAACTGGTAGTAGGCGTGCTGGCCGTTGGTGCCGGGCGTGCCCCAGACAACCGTGCCCGTGGCCAGTTCGACCGGCTGGCCGTCCAGGGTCACCGATTTGCCGTTGCTCTCCATTTCGAGCTGTTGCAGATAGGCGGGGAACTTCGACAGGTAGTGGTTGTAAGGCAACACCGCCTGCGTCTCCGCACCGAAGAAGTCGTTGTACCACACCCCGATGAGCCCGAGCAGAACCGGCAAATTGCGGTCGAACGGCGTCTGGCGGAAGTGCTCGTCCATCGACCTGAACCCGGCCAGCATTTCTCGGAACGGCCCTCCCCCAATTGAGATCATCAGAGACAGGCCGATGGCCGAATCGTACGAGTACCGTCCGCCCACCCAGTCCCAGAACTCGAACATGTTGGCCGGGTCGATCCCGAACTGCGCCACTTCGTCGGCATTGGTCGAAACGGCCACAAAATGGCGCCTGACCGCGGCGATGTCACCGAGGCTGGCCACCACCCACTCCCTGGCCCCCTTGGCGTTGTCGATCGTCTCCAGCGTGGTGAAGGTCTTCGAGCTCACTATGAACAGGGTCTCGGCGGCGTCGATATCGGCAGTCGCTTCCCAGATGTCCGCCCCGTCGACATTGGACACGAAGCGAAGCGACAGCGCCCGGTCCGAGAACGGCAAAAGCGCCTCGTACGCCATGGCCGGGCCGAGGTCAGAGCCCCCAATGCCGATATTGACGATGTTCTTTATGCGCTTGCCCGTAAACCCGCGCCATCTCCCGGCCCGGACGGCCTCGGCGAAGTCGGCCATTTTCTCCAGGACTTTATGGACCTCGGGCACGACGTTATGGCCGTCCTCGTCGACCTCCGTGCCTTCACCGGCGCGAAGGGCTACGTGGAGTACAGCGCGGTCCTCGGTCACGTTTATGTGCTCCCCGGAGAACATGGCCTCGATGCGCTCTCGCAACCCAGCCCGCTCGGCCAGGGCAGCCAGAAGCCGGACCGTCTCGGGCGTCAGCCTGTTCTTCGAGTAGTCGAGTACGAGGTCGGCCGCCTCGACAGTCATCTCGTCCCCCCGCTGCGGGTCCTCAGCGAACAGCTCGCGCAAATGGACGTCGCGCAACTTGGCGAAGTGACGGGCGAGGGCGTCCCACTCGGGCGTACCGCGGACGCGAACGGGAGTGATTTGCATAACCGCAGTCTGTCACCACAAAGGCGCCTCCGGGCCAACCTGAAGAGGCCAACCGGAAGAAGATGGTGGCGCGGCGCCGTTGGCACGGGTAGGAGGGGCGGCGAGACCGGCTATCTCGAGGTCACCGGAAAGGTTGGCGGCCGTGTCCTCTTCGCTTTGACAGCAAAAGTTCTTTAGGGTCGGGTGGTGGCTGCTAAACGTTTGCTCCTGTTCGACATCGACGGCACCCTGGTACGGGCCGGACCCATCGGGGCGGCGGTATTCGACCGCGCCATTGAGGCTGTAATCGGAGAGGTACCAGCCGAACGCGTGAGGATGAGCGGCAAGACCGACCCCCAAATCGTGCGTGAGTACCTGGCCCTGGTCGAATCGGACGACCCTTCTCACTTGCCTGCCGTCCTGGCCCACCTGGAACGGGAGCTGGCTGCCGCCGCCGCTCAGATCGCCGCCGACGGCCAAACCTGCCCGGGCGTGCCCGAGCTGTTGGCCGCGCTGGGCGGCGACGACCGCCTCCACCTGTCGGTGCTCACGGGCAATATCGCCCCCAACGCGGTCGTAAAGCTGGCTGCTTTCGGCCTCGAGAAGTGGCTCGACCTCGAGTCCGGCGCCTACGGCAGCGACTGCGAAGACCGCC
>DATJUH010000152.1:0-11576 GCA_035502515.1 Acidimicrobiales bacterium | reverse complement strand
GTGCCCCTCATAGCCCTTCAAATCCCCGCGGCCGGAGCGTCGGCCGTGAGGCACCAACAAGCCCAACCGCAAACTATAAAGATCGAAGGCTGGTACGACATAAACCCGACCGCGAACGTCCTTTCGGGGACCCTGTCGGAGTGTTACGAGGTAACCGGGATTGTCCAGGTCGAAGGCGGTGGCCCAACGTGGAGCGACGGTACTTCCTACGACGCGCCCGACACGGTATCGAGCGGCGGCGCCACGCTCGCCGGTCACGAATGCGCCGACCCTGTTCCTGGTGGCGGTTTCATAATGGCGCCACCTCCCGAGCCGGGCCAGTTCCCGCTTGCGACCTACACATCATCAACAGGCTCACCCGGTGGGCTGACGACTATCTATTCCAACCACACGATCTTCGGCCCCAAAGGTGAGATCTTCATTTCCTCCACAGGCGCTTACAACATGACTGGGAATACCATCGTCTTTAAGCTCTCTGATGGGTCCACCGTCCCGGTCGCACCGTATACCACGGCTCCAGGAGGGTCCTTTGTAATAACGGGAGGGACGGGCGTCTATGCCGGGTTGCGAGGGAGTGGTACGTGCACCAGCAATGCCACTACGTTCCCGTGGGCACGAACGACCGAGCAGGGAACAGCTTGGTTCAACTAGTTGCGGCCTGGCCGTGAGGAGATAAGAAAACCGGTCCAGAACGGCCTCATGGGAGGGCCCCGCCCCGAAAGGGCGGGACCCTCCCGGATAATAAGCGGTGATGAGATAATGCTGTCGTGCCCAGGCTGGTCGGACGACGCGCCCCAGACGAAGCCGCCCCGATGCGCGTCACCGTCTTGGGGCCGTTCTCAATTACCCGAGGGGATAGGACAGCCGGCCCGTGGCGGCGCCCGCCAGCGAGGCGACTTTGCGAGCTGGTCACGGTCAGCCCTGGTAGGCGGACGACGCGAACAGCGGCTTGTGAAGCGCTCTTCTCGAACTTGGGCCCCAGCGAAGCGGGCAGGGCGCTATCACGAACGATCTCTGACGCTCGAGCAGCCCTATCGTCCTTGGGCGACGCGGGCCCGAGCTTGCTGCAGGCCGACCGCACCCATGTCTGGTTCAATCCCGCTACCCCCTTCGAGGTTGACCTGGACCTCCAGCTGGAGCGGCTCCATGCCGCTCTGGCGGCCGATCCTGGCACCGACCGTGACGACCAACTAGTGGGCGCCTTGGCCAATGAGGCTGTCCTGCTCGAAGACGAGCCCTATGCAGACTGGGCGGTACGGCCCAGGGAGCGTTTGGAGTGGACGCGCCAGGAGGCCCGTCTGGTGCTTGCCCGCGATAGGGCGCGAGGGCGGGGTCGCTCGGCTGTGGAGGCGGTGGCGGAGGCTTGGGAGGCGTGTAGTTACCACGACCCGACTTCGGAAGAAGCTGCTTCGGCACTGATGCGGTTCTATAGGGCGCAGCACAGGGCCGCCTCCCTGGAGGCCACTTACGACCGGTACCGCAGCGCAATGGAAGGCCTCGGGCTGCGACCCTCCCCGGCTCTGGCAGAACTGCGTCGGGCGACGACGTCGACAACCCCTCTTCCTGATACTCCGAACGGGCCTCGTCAGCCTGCCCTCTCACATCACCGAGAAGAACGCCGACTGGTGACTGTCGTTTTCGCCGAGCTCGATTCGCCCTTAGGTGGTGACCGGAGGCTAGAGCCAGAAGAGCTGCGCGAGGCAGTGAGCGCAACGTTAGCAATGGTTGTCACCCATGTTGAGGCGCTCGGCGGGACGGTCACTTCGGTTTCTGGCGCTGGGCTGGTCGCGCTTTTCGGAGCGCCTGTTGCCCACGACGACGACCCCGAGCGAGCACTTCGGGCTACGGCCCGGATGTTGGGCAGCATCGGTGGCGAGGGGTGCCTTAGCGTACGCGCTGGGGTCGAATCCGGTGTGGCCATTGTGGGCCACCTGATGATCAGCGGCGAGGCTCATTATGGCGCCGTTGGCGAGGTTATGGGAACGGCGGCAGCGCTGCAATCAGTCGCCCGGCCAGCCTCCGTCCTGGTAGGCCCGGCTACGCGGGCCGCTTCCGAGGGCGTCTTCGAGTGGGGCTCCACCGAAGAGGTTACGACGGCACCTGGCGCCAAGCCCGTACTGGCCTCATACCTTCGTAGGCCCAGAACTCGACCGTCCACCCAACGGGGTCATCGAAGAGGCCTGGCGGGAGCCAGTACGACAGTGGGAAGAACGCATGAGCTAGCGGTGATCCGCGGCATCTTGCGAGAGTCGACGGGGGGTAAAGGGGCGGTTGTCCTGATTACAGGCGACCCCGGGCTGGGCAAGACCCGCCTAGTCTTTGAATGCAGGAGGCATTTTATGGCCTGGGTGGGAGCTTCCTCGGGACGACTGCCTCTCTGGCTGGAAGGGCGGGCGGCATCCTACGCGTGCTCGACACCGTACGGGCTCTACCGCCAGCTATTGGGCGCGTGGTTGGGCGTCGTCCCCGACGACAACGAGGAACTGGTACGTGTTGCACTGGACAAGGCGATTACGGCGCTTTTCGGTGTCGGCGCCATTACGGAAAAAAGTGCACTGCTCTCAGTGGTAATGGGTGTCGGCGGGGCCGGCGTTGGGTCAACCCTCGACCATCTTGGCCCCGAGGACTTGCAAAGGGCGACCTTCGATTGCGTGCGGTCTCTGCTCACCAAGCTCATCAAGTCCGGCCCGACGGTCCTCGTGCTCGAGGACCTGCATTGGGCAGACCCAACGTCCCTACAACTGACGCGAGATATTTCGTCGTTGGTAAAAAATGGCCCATTGCTTCTTGTCCTCACGCGTCGCCCAGAACCTGACCCGGGTGTTTCGGCCCTCGAGGATTCGCTCTTATCCGATGAGCACCTAAACGTGCGCAAGCTCGAACTGTCTCCTCTGTGCCCCGGAGCGGAGAGGGACCTCGCCAATCTGCTACTCGGCGAGCCCGCGTCTGAGGACATAATTGCGGCCATTATGCATGGTGTCGACGGGAACCCGCTTTTCCTCGAGGAGCGATTTTCGTCTCTTCTTGAGACAGGCGCGTTGGCCAAGGATAGCTCTGGCTGGCACGTGGACCGGACTATTTCCCGCGAACTCCCCGAGGTGATCGAACGGCTCGTTCGGGCCCGTGTGGACCGTCTCGACCAGAACTGTCATGATGCTCTGGTCGCTGCCTCCGTTCTTGGGCCCGAATTCGGGTTGGGAGCGTTAAGGGCAGTTTGCGACCTCGACAGCCTCGGCGTTGCGCTCTCGACGCTGTGCTCTGGAGGCTTGTTGACGGAACTGCGCAAGTTCCCCGAGCCTGTCTTTCGCTTCCGCCACACTCTCATCCAGGAGGCGACCTACCAGGGTCTCCTGCGTAACCAGCGAAGTGAGCTGCACGCCCGGGCCGCCTGGGGTTTAGAACAGTCATTCGCGGGACGGCTCGAGGAGATCGCTGGGGTGCTTGGCCGGCACTACGCGGAGGCAGGCGAAGTCGAGCGGGCGGCTCATTTCTTCGAAGTTTCCGGGGACCGCGCTGCCTCAGTCTTCGCTAATGACGAAGCAATCGCTTCGTACAAGTTGGTCCTAGAGGCGCTAACCAGCGGCAAGTTGGGCATAGGGAACGACCCCACCAATGCCACATCCGCTTTGGAAGTGACAGCCAAACTCGGCGACGTTCTATTGCGGGTGGGCAGGCTCGCTGAGGCCCGCGAGATCGCGTGCAAGTGGCTGGACGAAATGAGCTTCGACGACAATTATCAAGCCGCTCGGCTCCAGGTCCTGCTTGGCCTCGTGGAATCGGCCGATCACCGTTACGAACCGGCAATGGCAGCCTTTGACGCTGCCGACGAGTTGCTCGGCCCGTGGCCTGAGGAACGGGGCCAGGCTGTCGTGGATCTCTGGCTCCGCTCCCAGCTCGAGGGTCGGGCCATGGTCCACTACTGGAGGAACGAACCTGACAAAGCAGCCGACGTGCTGGGACGCGTACGTCCGGTTGTAGAAACGCGAGGCACGCCTACCCAGAAGCAGACCTATCACCACAATTTTGCTCTCCAAAGGATGCGCGAGACCCGTTACGACATAGATGCCGAGATGCTCACGCACGCCAGGGCGGCACTCGCAGCTGCCCGGGAGGGGGGTCGTGAGCGCGAGCTATCTTATATGCTCCTTTTCCTGGGTTTTTCGTTGCTTTGGGCTGGCTATCTCGACGAGGCGCAAGAGAACATACAGGCATCGCTTGCGATCGTGGAACGGGTTGGCGACGTCGTCCTGCGAGCAAGATGCTTGTGCTACCTCAACGTCGCTGCCCTCCGCCGTCATGATGTCAAAACCGTACGGTCCCTGGCTCTAGACGCATTGGAGGCTGCTAAGGCTGCTTCCTATCCCGAGTACGTGGCGGCCGCCAAAGCCACCCTTGCATGGGTCGCCTGGCGCGATGGGTGCTTCGAGGAGGTGGTCCTGCTCATGGACGATGCACTCGGAATTTGGGCCAAGACCGTTGTGTCCTATTCGTGGTACTGGCTTGGGCTCTGGCCGCTGATAGCCGTGCGTCTGTCGGCAGGGGAAGTGGGCAAGGCGGTCGAGGCGGCGCGGCTCTTGTTGCCAGCCCCCCAACAGCGCCTCCCACTCGAACTCGAGTCCCTTGTGAGAGCAGCCCTTACAGCCTGGGAGGAAGAGGCAGTGGATCTCGCCGGGGAGAAGCTACGCAAGGCGGTTGCCACGGCGCGGCGACTTCGGTTCGCCTGAACAACTCACGCCTTCGACCGGCGAGACTGACCAGTGGCAGGAGACCACCGCCAGGATTAGCACCGACAGCACCCAGTGACGCCAGATTCGGCAACTGTGTCCACGACGTACGAGAAGGGCCGTGACGAGGACCCCGGTCGAGGAGCCGATTATGCGTCTGACCAGCGCCTTTGACGGTCTCGGAGGGGGACTTGAAGGGTAACTCCCCTACCCCCGGCGAGTTCATCGTCGGCCCGGAGCTATGGCTACCAGCGGCGTGACCAGGACTATCCCACTCACCGGCGACAATCGGCCGCCCCCGCAGGATCCTCAAGCCGCACGCCAGCGCTACACCGTATTTCCAGCCCATCGGCTCGACTCGTCTCGACACTAAGGCCGTCAAAGATACGTCCACTCGATATCGAGAAGGTCTACCTCATGCAATCAGTGGGCGGCCACGCCACAACAACTCCGGTACGCAGGGTATGGGGTCAGCCGTCGAGTAATTCGCCGCCGACTGCTGTGGGCGTCGCATCACGCTTTAGCCTCCGTCAGTCGAGATTGGCCCGTCTCGATGGTCGCCGGGTTCGACCTCGAAAATGTCCATGCCGCGTCGGCGCGCGTCGCCAGCCACGATGAAGCTGGCGGTTGCAGAAAGCGCGTCTCGTCGAGCCGGACTCAGACCTTCCACCAGAACGGCGATCTCGCCTTCGATGGCTGTCGTCGCTTGGTCGACGAGTTGCCGGCCCGCGTTGGTGATGGCCACTTGGACGCTGCGACCGTCGAACGGGGAGGGCGTCCGCCTCACCAGCCCGCGTTCGGCGGCCCGGTCGACCAACCCGGTCACACTGGTCTTGTCAAGCTGCAGGAACCTGGCTAGTTCCTTGATGGTCGGCTCCCGGTCGCGGAGGATCCCGAGCAGGCGGGTTTGGGCAATTGAAAGGTCATGGGCGGCAGCGACGCGCCCGAGTGCGCCTTGTACTGCAAACGTGAGCTGCGCCAGCGCGTCCACCAGTCCCAGGTCTGTTGCCCCCGGCAATGGGGTGAGGACCGGGCGGCGCGGGGCTCGAGGCATGTCGGAGATTGTACCCTGGAAATAGATGGTGATACCATCTATGATGGATGGTGACACCATCTATCGTGGGCGCTACCCTGCGCCCGGCGCACAGGAGGCAAAGCAGATGAGCATGCACGCGGCCGTGGTCCGGTCCTTCGACCATCCTCCCCGGTACGAGACGTTCCCCACCCCCCGACCGGCCGAGCCCGACGAGGTGATCGTCGACGTCCTGGCCGCGGCCCTACACCCGCGCGTCCGCACCGACGCTTCGGGCCGGCATTACACCAGCACTGGCGCACTGCCAATGATCCCCGGCATCGATGGGGTGGGCCGGTTGCCGGACGGCCAGCAAATCTACTTTGTTGTGCCCGACAATATGTGGGGGTCAATGGCGGAGCAGGCCGTAGCCGACCTGCGCCTGACCGTCCCCCTCGCCGAGGACGTCAACGTGGCCAAGGTGGCGGCGGCAATGAACCCGGCAATGTCCGCGTGGGTGGCGCTCCGCCGGCGCGTCCCACTGCAGGCCGGCCAGTCCGTCCTGGTCCTCGGGGCCACGGGCAACGCCGGGGCCATGGCTGTACAGGTGGCCAAACGCCTCGGCGCCGGCGCCGTCATCGGCGCCGGCCGCAACCCCGAACGGCTCGCCGCACTTCCCTCTCTCGGTGCGGACCAGGTTGTGGCCCTAGCCGACGACCCTGAGGTAACGGGCGAACGCCTGGCCAACGCGGCTGCCGAGGTGGACGTCGTGGTCGACTACCTGTGGGGCAAACCGGCCAGTACCGCCATGATGGCCCTGCTGAAGGCCCGAGCCGACCGCAGCCGAGCGATGGACTGGGTACAGATCGGCGCCACCGCGGGCCCGACGATCGAACTGCCGTCGGTGGCCCTGCGCTCGGCCAACCTGCGGCTGCAGGGAAACGGGCAGGGCGCGGTACCCACCGCGGTTTATGTGGGCGAACTGCCGGCTCTCGTCGAGGAGATCGACAACGGTGGCATAGAAGTAAACGCTGAAACAGTGCCACTGCTCGATGTCGAAGCCACCTGGACCGCCCCCGCGGTCCCTGGGGTGCGCACCGTTTTCATTCCCTAAGATGCGGGGCGCCGGCTGCTCGCTTGCAATCACGCTCCGCCGGTACCGCTTATCCCGCTCGGGCGGCAATGTTCGGGGTCCACGAGCGCGTCGATAAACTCGGGTCGGACGTAGTCGCACTTCGGGCCGAGCGAGTTCCCGAGAACCCGGGGCGTCCAAGGTAGGTTTGCCAACCTCGGCAACTGGAGCCCTGGGCACCGGCCCACTTATGGTAGGGCCAGTGGACTCCCTTACCCGGCTCGCGCTCCAGGCCCGGGCCGGTGACACTCGGGCGCTCGCTTCGTCGAATCCGGCTACCAGGAAGTGTGGAGGTTCTGTGCCAGCCTGACGAGCCCTAACGAGTCCGACGACCTCTGCCAGGAGGTCTTCGCCCGCGCCGTAAGAGCCCTGCCAAACTTCCGCGCCGGCTCCTCGGCCCGCACGTGGCTCCTTTCCATAGCCCGTTACACGTGTGCTGACGAGCTCCGGGCCAGCTCGCGCCGGCGCAAACAAGATGCACTTGCTGCGCGTACGCAGCCCGTTTTGGTCGCCGACCACAGCGGCGTTGTCACCGTAGCGGAGCTCATCCACCAGCTCGAGGGGGACCGAAGGACGGCGTTCGTGCTGCGCAGGTGCTCGGTCTTTCCTATGGAGAAGCGGCATCGGTCTGTAACTGCCCCATCGGCACGATCCGGTCCCGCGTCGCGCGCGCCCGCGCCGACCTCCTCGGGCTCCTGAGGTCGGCGGGCGAACCCGAGCGCCGGCGGCACGCCTAAATACATTCCGCGTTTGCCTGGTGCACTCTGAGCCCGGTGTAGTGCTCACCGAGAGGCGGCAAGCATGACCGAAAGAACTCTCGCGCGGCGGTAGCGCTCAGGGACCTACCCGGTATCTTCGAGAACTGGCGGGTTGACATCTAAGGGGTACCGAAGCTTTAATGTTAGGCGCGCCTGATATTAGTGTGCGCCTAAGAAGTGGGCGCCTTGATGTCCCCGCCCACTGCAGCCGGCTCTCTTCGTCAAGAAAGGGTAGGACGTCTCTTGAACAAACCAAGACGCTGCGGGGCTGAACAAAGAGCATCAGGCACAACCGGGAAGCGCACCCCTCTCGGTCTCTCAGTCCTCGCTCTCCTGATCTGCGCACCCTTTGTCATTGTTGCTATCGGGACCTTGGGTGCCGGCGCCACTACCACCCCGACAACGCCGGCGAAGGCTACAAGGACAGGGATAGCGGCCAGCTGCACACGGGTGGCCGACGTCCTGTCCGACGGCCCCGACCCTGATGCCGACCCCGTCGGCTATGCGCTGGCGCAGGTCCTGCCCCTACGTAGGATCTCTACGACCGACATCACTCTAAAAAAGGACATCGACACCCTCGCGTCAGCCTATGAAACCGTTTATAAGACAGACGACAACAAGAGCGCTTACGACGCAGTGGACAAGGCAGGCAAGGAGCTCGACGAGATTTGCCCGGGGGCGTTCTGATGCGATGGCACGTGAGAAGACACCGGCGCCACAATGCAAACGGGACGATGAGCAACGGATGGAAAGCAGGCATCGCACTCATAGTTTCGGGGATGTTCATACCGCTTGGGGGTGGCGCTAGCGCCTCGGCCGCCGTGCGAGCACAGACGAGCGCCGTGACCCTGGTGCTTTACAACGGTCAGCACCAACAGACCACCGATTCAGTGGTACAGGGTTTTGAAGGCTCCCACCCGGGCATCAAGGTCCTGGTGCGCAACGACGACGAGGACACTTTCGATGCCCAGATCGTCGCCGAGGGTTCCCGTTCGCCGGCCGACCTCTTCTATACAGAGAACTCGCCCGCGCTCGAGTTTTTGCAACAACGCGGGCTGCTGGCGAAGGTAGACCCCTCGACACTGGCCCATACACCGGCCAAGTACAACTCGCCCGAGGGCGATTGGGTGGGAGTTTCAGCCCGGGTCAGCGTCCTCATCTACAACCCCAAGCTCATCAAAAAGACCGACCTGCCCACACATGTCCTCCAGCTTTCCAACCCGAAGTACAAGGGCTCGCTGGCGTTTGCCGCCGGCGAGACCGATTTCCAACCGATCGTCACCGCGGTGACTAGGGCCTACGGCGTTAAGGCCACCCTCAAATGGCTCGACGGGATAAAGGCCAACGCCGGGGACCACATCTACCCCGACAACGAGACCATCGCGGACGAGGTCAACCGGGGCCAGGTCGCCTTCGGCGTCGTCAACCAGTACTACTGGTACCGGATGCGGGCGGAGGTCGGCGCCTTGAATATGCACTCGCAGATCGCCTACTTTGCCCCCGGCGACCCCGGTTATGTTATCGACGTCTCGGGTGCGGGCATTTTGAAGTCATCGAAGCACAAGGCCGCCGCGCAGGAGTTCCTCGCCTATCTGGTGTCCAAGGCCGGCCAGGAAGTGGTGGCCGACTCAGGGGACGGCGCCAGCCAATCGATCAGCTTCGAGTACCCGATCGCTTCGGGAGTCACGACGAAAGCGCCGGAGACGCCGTTCCAGGATTTGCGGCCGTACCCCATCACCATCGCCCAGCTCGGCACCGGGGCGGAAGCCATCAACCTGCTGCGAGAAGTCGAGCTGCTGTGACGCTGCCCCGCTGCCCTGGGAACACTCCACAGCAAAACGTGATGTCCCTGCATACATGAACGTTGCCGCCGCCAAGGCGCCGAGGCGGCCGACCCCCGGGCCTCCACTGGACGGCGCCGTGCCGTCCCGTCGGCCGGCCCGCCCAAAAGTCCTTTACGCTCTCTGCCTGATCGTCGTCGTCGCCCTCGCCGTGCCACTGGTCTTCTTGTTGGCGGAGGCGGCCAATGCGGGCTGGGCCGGCGTGTGGGCCCTGATTTGGCGCTCCCTTACCGCAGAACTGCTGTGGAACACGGTGCGCCTGACCGCGGTGGTCACCGTTCTCTGCGCCGTCGTCGGCACCCTGGCGGCCTATGGCGTCGAGCGGACCACTCTTCCTGGGCGCCACATCTGGGCCGTACTCGTTGTCGTCCCTATTGCCATCCCGGACTTCGTCGTTGCCTTCGGGTGGAACTCACTGTTCACGTGGGTTCACGGCTTCCGGGGCGCCGTGCTCGTGATGACCATCGCGGTCTACCCCCTGGTGTACCTGCCCGTAGCAGCCAGCTTGCGGGGCGCCGACCCTGGTCAAGAGGAGCTGGCTCGTTCCCTGTGCACCAGCCGGTTACGTGTGTTCTGGCGCATCACCGTCGGCCAAGCGCGACGAGCCATCCTGGGCGGCAGCCTCCTGGTTGCCCTCGTCGTGCTGGCCGAGTACGGGGCCTTCGAGATCCTCGCCTTCCGGACCTTCACGACCGAGATCTTCTCGGAGTTCCAGTCCGGGTTCGATACCAGCTCTGCCTGCGCGCTCTCAATAGTGCTCGTACTTTTATCCCTCGTCGTCCTGCTTGGTGAGCACACATCACGCGGACGTGGGATCGTGGCCCCCGTCGGTCAAAACGCGCCGCGGGTGCTCACTCGCCGGCACCTCGGGAAATCCACACTGCCCGTCCTGCTCGCCTATACCGTCCTCGTCGGCGCCGCGCTGGGCGTACCCGTGGCCGCGTCGGTGTACTGGGTCTTAGAGGGCGGCGCTGTCGCCTTTGCCGGTACACCTCTGGTTACTGCTGCGGCTTACACCGCGGCCTACAGCGCCGCCGCAGGAGCGCTGGCCACACTGGGGGCGATCCCCGTCGCCCTCCTCGCCATCCGGCACCCTAGCCGCTGGTCATTGGTCGTCGAGCGCTCGACCTACCTCATCCTGGCCACGCCCGGGCTTGTCGTGGCTTTAGCGTTGGTGTACTTCTCCGAACAGGACGCTGGCGGGTTCGCCTACCAGACAGCCCCACTCCTGGTTTTCGCCTATGCCCTGTTGTTCTTTCCCCTGGCGCTCGTCGGGGTGAGGACCTCGGTACTGCAAGTGCCCGTGTCGCTGGAGGAAGTGGCGAGCTCTCTCGGAGTCCGACGCGTCGGCGTGTTTTGGCGAGTGACGTTCCGGCTCATCGCGCCAGGGCTCGGGGCCGCTTTCTGCCTTGTCTTTTTATCCTGCGTGACCGAGCTCACGGCCACGCTGATCCTCATCCCGACGGGGGCCGAGACACTGGCCACCCAGTTTTGGGCTTATCAACAGAACCTCTCTTACGGCCAGGCCGCCCCGTTCGCCTTGGTCATCATCGCCATAGCCGCAGTGCCGTCCTATGTCCTCGGACGGTTCTTCGACCGCCTGCCATCTCGCGCCCGGGCCTCTCTGTAAGCCAGGACGGTTCGCATCCCTCATGCATTCGCGCTTCTCCCCGCGTCCCCAGCCACGCCGTTCGCGATTGGCGCTATGGCGCTGCCGTACTGCGGTTCGGACCGGTTCTGGCCACGGCCACCCGGTAAAGACCCGAGCCTTGCTCACGCCGGCCGCGCGCTTTGAAGTACCGCGCACCCGCCTCGGCAGTGGAGACGTCCTCGATCAGCTCAAACCCGCGGAGGGAGAGAAAATCCGAGGTTCTCGCCGGTGGAACCCCGAAGATCCACGGTTCGCCGCGCTTGTTGACCCCTTGGAGCCATTTAGAGGCTTCTGGGAACTCGACAACGGACAATTCTGGGGACCCCTGCACCTGGCTGTCGATGACGGCCTGGTCGACATAGGTGAACACGAGCCGGCCTTCCGCACCCGCCAGTTCGTGAACGACAGCCAAGGTGTTGTCCACCGCGTCGGCAGACAGGTACTGGGTGACACCTTCC
>DATJUH010000151.1:0-2378 GCA_035502515.1 Acidimicrobiales bacterium | reverse complement strand
ACCCGCGCGGACGGCGTCCGGGTCGGTCGCGGCGCCGCCGAGCCGGGCCAAGGTGGCCAAGGCCAGCCGGATCTACGTCGAGGGCCGCCACGATGCCGAGCTGGTGGAGAAGATCTGGGGCGATGACCTGCGCGACGTCGGTGTCGTGGTGGAGTACCTCGAGGGCATCGACGACCTGCCGGCGATCGTGGCCACTTTCTCCCCCGCGCCCGGCCGCAGGCTTGGGGTGCTCGTCGATCACCTGGTGGATGGGTCCAAGGAGACCAGGATCGCGGCGCAGGTACGCTCGCCGCACGTGCTGATCGTCGGCCATCCGTTCATCGATGTCTGGGCCGCGGTCAAGCCGTCCGTGGTCGGCATCCACGGCTGGCCCACGGTGCCGCCCGGCCAGCCGTGGAAAGAGGGCGTGCTGGCCGCGATCGGCTGGCCGGGCGGCACCGCGGCGGCGTGGCAGCGCATTCTGCGCTCGGTGACCTCATTCACCGACCTGGAGCCCGAGTTTCTTGGCCGGGTCGAGGAACTAATCGACTTCGTCACCATCCCGGGCAGCGAGTGAGCCAGGCGGAGTCATGGCGTCCCCCGGGATGGTGACGGCCACGTCGTTCGCGGTCGACGAAATCATGGCGGCCCCGGCGGCGACGCGGACCGGGGACAACGTCCTGTGCGTGGTCGCGTCACCGATCTGTCCGACCGGGCTGGCGCCCCACGCGTACACCGTCCCGGCCGTCGATATGGCATAGGACGTGATCGCCCCCGTGGCCAGGGTTTTGTAGGTGACCCCGGCGGGCGGGTAGAACCGCACCGGAGACACCTGCGACTGTGTCTTTCCGTCGCCGAGCTGCCCTTTCACGTTGCTGCCCCAGGCCCACAGTGAGCCGTTCGACAGCATCACGAGCGTCTGCCCGTTTTCCCAGATGGACCCGCCCTCGGTGACCTGCGTCACCGGAGCAGGGAGATTCACCCGGACCGGGACGTCCGATGTCCGGCGGAACTGTCCGTCGCCGAGCTGGCCGTGACCGTCATAACCCCAGTCGAAGTACTCGCCGTTGGACAACAATGCCCCGGAGTTGGCGAATGACGCCACCAGTTCGGTGACGAGCGAGCCGTCGAGCCCGACCACCCTCATGGGCGTGGTGGTACTGCGCATGCTGCCGTCGCCCAGGTCGCCGGCGTCGTTACCTCCGCAGGCGTAGACGACGCCATGAGCGTCGTACAGCACGTGATTGCTCGCTCCGGCCACCAGCGTCACATCCGATAGCGGGAGCTTGACGGGAGTGGCGTAAGTTCTCGTGTTCTGCAGGCAGAGTTCGCCCTCGCCGTTTTGGCCCCAGCCCCAGACGTTTCCTTTGGTGTCAACGGCCAGGGCGGCGTTGAAGGGCATGGCGTCGGTGGGTATCGACGCGATCCTCACCCCGGGAGGGAAGCGCACCCGCACCGGCTTGGTAAAAGAGTTCACGAAGCTGCCGTCGCCCAGCTGGCCCTCATTGCCCAGGCCCCAGGCGTACAGGCTCCCGTTAGTCAGCAGCGCGTACTGGGTCGAGTTCGACGTCCCGATCTGGGCCACGGTCCCCGGCACGGTCAGGGCAACGGGCGAGGAATCCAGGTCGTAGTTCACGTTTCCCTTGCCACCGAAAAAAGATCCCCAGTGCTCGACCGTCGACGGCAGCTCAACGACCGGAGGCGGGGAGTGCTTGGCTATCGAAGTTGCCCGCCGCACCTGCGGCGAGTGAAGTGTAGAGCAAACGTCCGTGAGAACCACGGCCGCAACGGCGGCACAAAGGCTAACCTTTACGATTCGCGATCTGTCCGCCATAGCCCGCACTAATGCCTTCCTGAACGTTACGCCAAGAAGCGGCGCGGCAACCGAACGAGCTGGCCGAGGCTCAGTAATGCGGGGTTCGTGGCCCGGGTGGCCTTGCCTTGCTGCCTTGCCGCGGTAGCACTCATCGGCACTCTCTCGCCGCTGGTCAGACGATTATGTTCGAGGGTAACCCGGGCGGCCGGAGCCCCGGGCCGACGGGCCCGGCCGCCGCGGAAGCGTGCTGATCAGCGAGGATGGGCCCATGCGTCTTCCCGTTATGCCGCCAGTGGCACCCATGCTGGCCAAGCCGGTGAAAGAGATCCCGCGCGGCTCGCTGAGCTTCGAGCCCAAGTGGGACGGCTTCCGTTCAATCATTTTCCGAGACGGCGACGAGGTGGAGCTTGGGAGCCGCAACGAGCGGCCGCTGACCCGCTACTTCCCTGAGCTGGTCGCGGCGGCGCTGCGCAACCTGCCGAACCAGTGCGTCCTCGACGGGGAAATCGTGATCCCGGACGCCGAGGGCAAGCGGCTCGACTTCGAGGCCCTGCTGCAGCGGATCCACCCCGCCGACAGCCGG
>DATJUH010000150.1:0-5457 GCA_035502515.1 Acidimicrobiales bacterium | reverse complement strand
CTTCTTTGCCCGTGGTGGCGGCGCCCTTGGGGACGCCGAGCTCTTGGCGGATGAGCACAGCCGTCGGCGGTGTCTTCAGTATGAAGCTGAAGCTCCGGTCGGAGAAAATGGTGACCTCGACCGGGATCACTTGGCCCACCTTGTCTTCGGTGGCCGCGTTGTACTGCTTCACGAACTCCATCGTCTGAATGCCGTGCGGCCCCAGTGCGGTACCGACCGGCGGGGCCGGGGTGGCCTTGCCGGCGGGCAACTGGATCCGGACGATGGCTGCAACTTGGCGCTTGGCCATGGGTGCTCCTCTTGGTGTCGACTGTTGGGCCTGCGTGCCGGCTCCAGCCCACCCGCCTGCCGGGGGGACGTGGCTCAGGCGAGAACCGGCTGCCTACGGGCCCTAGAGTTTAGCGACCTGGGCGAACTCGAACTCTACGGGCGTCTCGCGGCCGAAGATGTTGACGAGGACCTTTAGCCGCAACTGGTCCTCGTTGATCTCTGCGATCGTGCCGCTGAAGTCGGCGAACGGCCCTTCCCGCACCCGTACCGACTCCCCCACTTCGTACTCGAGGCGGGGGCGAGTCTTCTTCGGGGCCCCGGCACCCTCGACCTTGACGGCCAGGATGTTCTCGACCTCTCGCCGGGACAGCGGCGTCGGCCGAGCACCCAGGCCCACGAAGCCCGTTACCCCCGGCGTATTGCGCACCACGTACCAGGAATCGTCGTCCAGGTCCATCCGGACCATCAGATATCCAGGGAAGACCTTGCGTGACACGACCTGGCGCTTGCCGCTCTTCAGCTCGACGACGTCCTCGAGCGGTATGACCACCTCGAAGATGCGGTCCTCCATGTTCATAGAGGAGATGCGGCTCTCCAGGTTGGACTTGACCTTGTTCTCGTAGCCCGCGTACGTGTGCACGACGTACCAGCTGCCGGGACGGTCGTAGGGGCTCTCCGGCGGCGTCACCGCCTCAGCCTCGGTCACCTCATCGGTGCCACCATCACCGAGCCCGTCGTGTGCCTGCCCGTCGCCATCGGGCGATGAGGCAACGGCGGCGGTTTCAGCTTCCCAGCCGTTGTTGCGCCGCTTGCGCGCCGAAGGGGCGGCGAGTGGCTCGGCGGCTACTGGCTCCGCACTTACTAGATCTGGGCTAACCGGCTCGGGCGTTTCTTCGCCCTCACCATGGCCATCCGGGGTATCGAAGTCGTCAGTCATCACTATTTCGGGCGCGTCGTTACGAGGAACTGGGTCGAACGGCTCCACGGGCTACTTGAAGAGGTGCTCGGCGCCAAGGGAGAACACGTAGTCAAGGGCGTAGACGAGTGCCGTCATGAAGACCAGCGTGAAGAACACCACCGACGCGTAGTTGGTGAGCTCCGCCCGTTTGGGCTTCATGACCTTGCGAAGCTCGAGGACTACCTCGTCGAGGAACTGGCGCGGCCGGAAACCGCCTCGCGACGGGCCTGAGGGCGGGCGGCGCTCCTGCGTGCGAACGGCCGGCATACCCTCGGCATCGAGGGTGCCCTGGCGCTGCAAAGCCCGCTTCTGTGCTCGGTTGTACTCGTTTACGCTCACGTCAGTGACCTTCCCAAAATTCCCTTCGGACCTTGTACTTCTAAGCGAACCACAAAGCTTTAGCAGGGCAGGAGGGACTCGAACCCCCAACCGCCGGTTTTGGAGACCGGTGCTCTGCCAAATTGAGCTACTGCCCTAGGGAGCTCTATTCCTCCGGCGGCCAGGGCCCGCTCTTCTGACCCGACCGGACGAGGATATCACCGTTGCACCGTTAGGGGGCCAGCAGCCCACCCCGCGACGAGCAGCAAGGGAGCTGGGAGAAACGCTCAGATAGCGCCGGCAACAAGCCGGGAGTGACGGCCGGCCCGCGCCCAAAATGCGCCGGCGCCCAGGGCCACTACTCCCACAGCTATAGCGGCTACCCGCCACGGCTCCGCCCGCCGAGGTTGCCATGCCGGGTTGCGGCGCAGAGCGTTCAGCGTGCTGCCGACCAGCTCAGGGGCGGGCATAAAATCGACGTCGGCTTTCATGCTGCGTAACAGCTTCAGCAACCGCCGGTACCCGGCGAGCTCGGCCTGGCAGGCCAGGCAGGTCCGCAGGTGCTCCGCCATAGCGTCGCTCGGTCGCCGGCTGCCGTCCACGACCAGCGGCAGTTCGTCTGACACGGCCTCACAAGACAGCAACGCGCGCAAGTTGCTGAGGTTGCCCTTCGGCGATCTCTTCGAAGCTTCAGCTGGCCACGCCATCGTCATCCATATCAGCAACTGCCCCAGCAGCGAAATTGGTTCCATCGGGACGGGCACCGCCTGAAGCGCCCAGCGCATCGACGTGGCCCCGCCGCCACCGCCGGCTGGGTGCTTCCGGGCCTTTGAGCCGCCGGCCCAGGTCCTCCCGCAGCCGCTTGCGGGCTCTTTGCAACCGTACCTTTGTGGCCGCTTCCGACGTCCCGAGCTCGGCGGCAATGGCCTTATGAGAAAGGTCATACACGTCCCTAAGCACCACAACCTGGCGCAACCGCCAGGGTAGGCGCAGAAGGGCCTGCTCCAGGATCGCCCGCTCGTCGCCGGCTGAGGCAAAGGCCTCCGGGTCGTGTTCGGGGCGGCGGTCACGGACCCGGGCTTCGTCCATCCCGTCCGGGTCGAGCTGGTCGTGCCGGCTGCGCCACGAACGGGCCACCTGGTTGCTGGCACAGTTCGCCGTCACCCGGTAGAGCCATGTGGAGAACCTCGCCTCGCCCCGGAACCGGGGTAGCCCTTTCAGTGCCCGCAGGTACGCCTCCTGGGTGACGTCGAGAGCATCCTCCTCGTTGCCGGTCAGCCGGTAGGCGAGCGTATAAGTGCCAGCCCATGTGACCCGCACGAGGTCGTCGAAGGCGCACCTGTCACCCTTGCGAGCCTTGTCGACGAGAACCTTCAGCGCCGCCTCTGAAACCGGGCCGGCGTACGACCGCTGAGACAGAGGGCCGGCCTCTGCCATGGGGGCCGTCAGAGGCCCGGGCCGGCTGACTCCGACCGGCCTATGGCCCAAGGCGCTCGGGACACTCGAGGCAGGGGCACTGTCGCCCGCTTGACCCGTCAGAACCGGCTCAGCCAGAACCGGCTCAGCCAGAACCGGCTCCTTCTTATCCGGCCCGGTCTTATCCGGCAGGTCGCCGGCCTTGGCCCGCCGCTCGCGCGGTCCCCCGGCGGAGCGGGCTACCTTCTTCGCTGCGACGAGGCCCGACATCGAAGGGTGCTCTTACCTGGTCTCCTTGTGGAGCGTGTGCTGCCGGTCCCAACGACAGTACTTGCGCATCTCGATGCGGTCGCGATCGTTTTGCTTGTTCTTGGACGTGATGTAGTTGCGCCGCTTGCAAACATCGCAAGCGAGCGTCACGTTCACCCGTCTCTCGTTTTTGGCCATCGGTTGTCCCTTTCGTGATCGTGGTGCTCTGAACGGGTCTCAGTGCCAGAACACTTGCCCGGCCCCAAGCTGTCTTCGGTAGCGGCGGTCGGACTTGAACCGACGACAACTCGATTATGAGCCGAGTGCTCTGCCAACTGAGCTACGCCGCCCTGCGCGTGCCTTTGGGCCGCCTGGGATCGCCGGTGCGCCCGAGGCTCCTCGTGTCCAGGGATCTCCTGGCGGCTTCCTCTTTGAGCGGGCCGGTCTTCCTGCGGCGGGACCTTATGGCAGTGTAATGGACGGCGACGCCACTGGGGACGAGGTCAAGCGCGGGAGCGCTGAGGCCCCGGCCTAGCTGACCCGGTCCTACCTGAACAGCACCGAGATGCTCTCGCGCCGGGCGATGCGCCGAATGGCCTCCGCGAAGAGACCGGCTACGGATACCACTTCCACCTTGGCCGGCAGGACGTTGGGGTGAGTCTCGATGCTGTCGGTCATGAACAACCGCTCGATCGGCGAAGCGTCAAGCCGTTCGATGGCCGGACCAGTGAGGAGCCCATGGGTAACCGCGGCGTAGACCGACAACGCCCCCCGTTCGACGAGTACCCGGGCGGCATCGACGAGCGTGCCCCCCGTGATGGTGAAGTCGTCGACGACGAGCGCGGTACGGCCCTCGACGGAGCCGATCAGCTCGAGCACCTCGGCCGACTCCGAATGGTCGGCCCGGCGCTTGTCGGCAATAGCCAGCGGGGCGTTCAGGCGCTCCGACCACTGCCGCGCTTTTTTCACGAACCCGGCGTCCGGGGAGACGACGACCAGGTCGGGCAGCGCCTTGGCGGCAATCGCCTCGCACATCACCGGCAGTGCGTACAGGTCATCCACCGGCACCTTGAAAAAGCCCTGGATCTGCGGGGCGTGCAGGTCGAGCGTCACCACCCGGTCGACACCGGCGACCTCGATGGCGTCGGCGCAGACCCGGGCTCTGATAGAGACCCGGGGCTCGTCTTTCTTGTCACCCTTGGCGTAACTGAAATAAGGGATCACGGCCGTTACCGAGGATGCGCTCGCCCGCTTCAGGGCATCGATCCAGAACAGCAGCTCCATGAAGTTGTCATTGGTCGGGAACCCCGTCCCCTGCACCAGGAAAACGTCCCGCCCGCGCACGTTCTCCAGCACCCGCACGAACAAGTTGCCCTCCGAGAACGAGAGGGTCTCGTTGGCCCCCAGCGGACAACCCAGGTAGGCGGCAATGGCGGCGCCCAGTTTCTTGCTCGCGGACCCGGCAAACAGCAGGAAATCGTCCTCGGGCACCAGGCAAACCCTACCGCTGCCATTCTCGGCGGCGTCATCGATCATCCGGGGCGTCGACTGCCGAGCTGAGGGCGTCCGGGCTCAGGGCCTCCAGGCTCGGGGCGGCGCCCGGGCTCAGGGCCTTCGGGACTGAGAGGCTCCGGCGG
Source organism: Acidimicrobiales bacterium (assembly GCA_035502515.1). Classification (GTDB taxonomy): domain Bacteria; phylum Actinomycetota; class Acidimicrobiia; order Acidimicrobiales; family Palsa-688; genus Fen-671. The sequence continues at coordinate 609 of DATJUH010000150.1, read as the reverse complement.
CGGGCGCCGGCGCCGATAGTTCCCGGTCGAAGAACTCCATCGTGGCGCGAGCCGCCGCCCCGGCGTCCCCGCCCGCGAAGCCGTGGTCCCCATCCGCCACTGGCAGCAGGGTGACGACGGCGCCAACCGCTTCTAGACGTTCGGCAAGAGACACGCTCTGCGCGTACGGCACGACCCGGTCCACGGTGCCGTGGACGAGGAGGATCGGTGGCGCCGATGCGCTTACGTACGAAATAGGGCTGGCGGCCGCGGCCAGGCCCGGCGCGGAGCGGAGAGGAGCGCCTATGAGCCGCGATTCGGGCGAGCCGGCGGCCTCGTGCCCCGGCGCTCCCGGGGGCGCCTGCTCGGTCATGGTCAGGAACTCTGTGGGGCCGAACCACGAGGCACACGCCGCTACTGCACTGCTTCGGTCCGGCACACCTACGTTCCCTTCGAGGTCAGGGTGCCCGGCCGTAAGGGCGGCCAACAGGGCGAGGTGCCCGCCCGCGGAGGCGCCGTCGCCTCCCTCCGGCACCCTGAGGTCGAGGAGGAGGGACCGGAACCCGTCTACCCGGGCGAAGCAGACGTCCCGGTAGATGGCGTGCCCTCCCCGGCGATCGGGCCGGGGCG
>DATJUH010000149.1:0-8150 GCA_035502515.1 Acidimicrobiales bacterium | reverse complement strand
TTACCGCATACGGGGCGGAGATGTTCGAGGAGCTGATGGCCGGTGGCCAAAGCGGAGGTGAAGACGAGCGGTCTTTCGACCTGCGGCTGGCCTTCGCTCGCTATCTGCCTCCCGAGAGACGCCTGGGCCTGCTCGAACAGCGCCGGGCCGTGCTCGGTGAGCGGCTGGCGCATTTGGCCGCCCGGGCCCGGGCCAGACGGGACGACCGTTACATGCGGGTCCTGGCCGAACGCCAGCAAGAGGCGCTCTCCCGCGACGTCTGCTGGTTGGACAACCTGATCGAAGAGGAGCGCACCAGCGCAGTGGAAGGCACCCCCGGTGGTCGGTCGGGCCGGCCCGGGGATGCCGGCGCCGTACCCGCCGCGCCTCAGGCCCCTCGAGCCCCGTTGGTTACGAAGCTCGTCCCTCTGGCCAGCGCCTCTCAGCTGCAACGTAGAGAACCCGGCCTAAGGGCCCCGGCCCGGCCGGGAGCAATAGCCCCGAACCCATGAAGGACGGCAGATAAGAATGGCCAAATTGCGATTGGCAATTGCGGGCGTAGGCAACTGCGCAAGTTCGCTCGTTCAAGGCCTCGAGTACTACCGGAACGCAAATTCGGGCGACCAGGTCCCCGGCCTGATGCACGTCGAGCTGGGCGGTTACCACGTCGGCGATATCGAGGTAGTGGCCGCTTTTGACGTGGACGCCGACAAGGTGGGTGAAGACGTCGGTAAGGCTATTTGGGCGGGCCAGAACAACACCATCAGGTTCGCCAATGTCGGTGGCCTCGGCACCCGGGTGATGCGCGGCCCCACGCTTGACGGGCTCGGCCGCTACTACCGGGAGGCCATCGAGGAGTCGCCCGCCCCCGCTGTCGACGTTGCCGAAGAATTGGGCCGGGCCAAGGCTGACGTGCTCGTGTCGTACCTCCCTGTCGGTTCTGACGCGGCCCAGAAACATTATGCGCAGGCCTGCCTTGACGCGCGGGTGGCATTTGTAAACGCCATTCCCGTGTTTATTGCCAGCAACCCCGATTGGGCGGAGAAATTCACAAGAGCAAGGGTCCCCATCGTTGGCGACGACATCAAAAGCCAGCTGGGTTCGACCATCGCTCACCGGGTGCTGGCCCGGTTGTTCGAAGATAGAGGGCTCGTGCTCGACCGTACCTACCAGCTGAACTTCGGTGGCAACATGGACTTCAAGAACATGTTGGAGCGGGAGCGCCTGGAGTCGAAGAAGATCTCCAAGACCCAATCTGTGACCAGCCAGATCGAGCGCGGGATTTCGTCGCATGACATTCACGTGGGGCCGTCGGACCACGTCGGCTGGCTCGACGACCGCAAATGGGCTTATATCCGGCTGGAGGGCCGGAACTTCGGCGATGTCCCGGTTAATATCGAATTGAAGATCGAGGTATGGGACTCGCCCAATTCAGCCGGCGTTGTCATTGATGCCGTGCGGTGTGCCAAGGTGGCCCTCGAGCGAGGCATCGCCGGCCCCTTGCTGGGCCCATCGGCTTACTTTATGAAGTCGCCTCCTGTCCAGTACCACGACGACGTGGCTCATGGAATGGTGGAGGACTTCATCGCCGGCACAAACAAGTAGGGGTCGACTTTAGGCGCCGCGCTTGTAGGGAGTTTTATCCGGTTTCCGGGCAAAAGTGCTATTAGTGCCGCGGCCGGAGATGAAAGTACGCACTTACTCGGCTTATCGGGGGCAGGTTAACGCGGAGTTTTATCCGGCAGAGGCGGGTGATGGCCGGCCGCATCCATAAAACGACACGCCTGGGCCCGCCCTTATACCGCCATCAACTACTGCCCGCCTCAGGCTGGGCCGCCCACCACTCGTCGAGTAAGCGGAGCGCCTCATCGCGCGAATGGGGCCCTTCTTCGAGGCGTAGCTCCAGTAGATAGGACAGCGCCCGGCCTACCACCGGGCCGGGGCCGATGCCCAGGTGGGTCATGACCTCCCGCCCGTCGAGGTCTGGGCGGATGGCGGCCAGCTCTTCGCTTTGGCGAAGCTCCGCCACGCGCTTTTCGAGCTCGTCCATCCGCTGAGACAGCTGCTGCGCCCGTACCGGGTTGCGAGTGGTGCAGTCGGCCCGGGTCAGCTCGTTGAGGTCGTCCAGCAGGTCGCCCGCGTCGCGGACGTACCGGCGGACGGCACTGTCCGTCCACCCCATGGCGTAGGTGTGGAACCGCAGGTGTAGCTCGACCAGCTTGCTGACCGTTTCTATGTCTTCCACCGGGTAGCGCAGAGCGCGCATCCGGTCGCGGGTCATCCTGGCCCCGACCAGCTCGTGGTGATGGAAGCTGACGGTGCCGCCCGGGCCGAAGGACCGGGTCTTCGGCTTGCCCACGTCGTGGAACAGGGCCGCCAGCCGCACGATCCGGTCCGGGCGGGCCCGCTGCACGACCGCGATCGTGTGTGCCAGCACGTCTTTATGCCTGTGGACAGGGTCCTGCTCGAGGGCCAATGCCGGCAGCTCCGGTATGAACTCCTCAGCCAGGCCCGTCTTCACCAGGAACCAGAGGCCCTCCGACGGGTCGCGCACGACCAGGAGTTTGTCCAGTTCGTCTCGGACCCGTTCGTCGGAGACGATGTCGAGACGGCCCCGCAACCGGGTCACCGCTTCGACCAGTTCCGGCTCGGGCTCGAGGCCGTAGCCGGCGATAAAGCGGGCCGCTCGCAGCATCCGCAGGGGGTCATCGGTGAACGACAGGTCGGCCGGCAAAGGGGTCCTCAGCCGCCGGGCGGCCAGGTCGTCCACCCCGTTGAACGGGTCGACCAGTTGCAGGTCTGGCAGCGACAGCGCCATGGCGTTGATGGTGAAATCGCGTCGCGACAGGTCCGCTTCGAGGGCGGTGGAGAAGGCCACCTCGGGTTTCCGGGAACCCGGTTCGTACTCCTCGGCCCGGTGGGTCGTCACTTCGACTCGCCGCCCGCCCTTCATGGCGCCGATGGTGCCGAACCGCTTGCCCTGCGTCCACAGGCTGTCGGCCCAGGCCGAAAGGACCTTCTCGGTTACCTCGGGCAGTGCATCGGTAGTGAAATCCAGGTCGCTGTCTTCAGCCAGCTGGTCCAGGACAGCGTCGCGGACCACCCCGCCGACGAGGTAAAGGTGAGCACCGGCGGCGCCGAACAATGGGGCCAGCTCGTTCGCAACCTCCAGGACGGGCCGCAGCCTTTCCGGTACCACAGCTGCGAGCCTAGAGATCTGCGCAGCGTTTGCTCCGCTTTATAGGGACGGCTTCAGAGGGATGGCAGCAACCCTGCCGTCTGCAGCGAAACCCGGAAGTCATGCGGGTTGGTAGCCGCCTGAAGCGCCGCCCGCAGGGAGATCTCGCCCGCCTTGAACAGGTTGAACAAGCTCTGGTCGAAGGTGACCATGCCGTGGTACTCGCCATCGGCGATCACTTCTTCGATGGACTCGCCGTTCCCGCCGTGGGGGTCGAGGATCCGGTCGGCGATACGCCCCGTCATGACCATGGCTTCGACCGCTACGACCCGCCCGACGCCGTCGGCGCGCGGGACGAGGCGCTGGCTGACCACTCCCCGGAGCACCGAAGCGAGGCTGATGCGGACCTGTTTCTGCTGGGAGGGAGGGAAAAAGTCGACGATACGGTTGATAGTCTCGGTGGCGTTCGTGGTGTGCAGGCTGGACATGACCAGGTGACCCGTCTCACCTGCGGACAGCCCGGCCTGGATCGTCTCGGCATCGCGCATCTCGCCGATCAGGATCACGTCAGGGTCCTGGCGAAGGACCCTCCTCATGGCCTGGGACCAGTCCCGCGTGTCGCTCCCGATCTCCCGCTGGCTGATGATCGACATCTTGTCCCGGTGGAGCACCTCGATCGGGTCCTCGATACTGATGATGTTGGCCGCCCGGTTGGTGTTGATGTGGTCGACCATCGAGGCCAGGGTGGTCGTCTTGCCCGAGCCGGTGGGACCGGTGACGAGCACCAGCCCCCGTTGCTCCTCGGCCAACCGGGTGACCACGGGCGGCAGCCCGAGCTCCGCCGCCGAGAGGGCGCTCGGGAGCACGCGGCGCAGGACGACGCCGGTCGAACCCCGCTGGCGGAAAGCGTTGCAGCGGAAACGGCCGAGCCCGCTGGCCGAAAGGGAGAAGTCCGCTTCACCGGTCGCCGCGTATTCATCGAGCCTGTCCGCCGGCAGGATCACCTTGATCAGGTCTTCGCATTCCTCGTGCCCGACGGCCGGGAACGGCGTCACGCGCAGGTCGCCGTTGACCCGGGCCCTCGGCGGGGAGCCAACCTTGATGTGCAAGTCAGACGCGCCCTGCTCGACGACGTGGCGCAGGATGGCAGGTAAGTCGATCACCGGGAGTGGTATCGGCACGTTCCGGCGCCCGCCTGAGAGCAGAGGTGATTATGACCCTTTATGTGGGCCAGTGAAGGGCCGGTCGACCAGGGGCCCAGGTGACGAGGGTGAGGTTCTGGCAACATTGACGTCGGAGTAGAGTGTTGGGGCCGTGGACGGGCTGTACGAGCCCTCACCGTGAGGACAGATGCCCGCTTTAGGCAATACGATCCGCTGGGGCAAGGAATGTGCTCGCGCCGGCCCTTGGCCCGCTGACAGTTCCGTTGCCTTCCTTGTGCCCGTGCCGGACGGCGCCAAGGCGTCGGCCGAGTTCGTGCGCCGGTGCCTCGGGCTTCTGGCGGAGCAGGGCTTCAAGCGGGTGGTAACGGCGGCCTTACCCCCTGATGAGCAGGTCGGTTTCCTGGAAGCGGGGTTCAACGTCCACGAGCACCTCCACCTTCTCGTCCTGGACAAGGACGCGCCGCTGCCGCCGGTCCCGCCCGGCCCCGCACTTCATAGGGCGGGCCCACTCCGCCGGCGCGGGTTGCTCCGGGTCGACCAGGCGTCCTTCGCCCCCTTTTGGCGGCTGGACCGCCATGGCCTTCGCGACGCCATGGAAGCAACCCAGCAGCGGCATTTACGGGTTGTCCTCGGTGTGAGGCGTAAGGTTGTTGGGTACGCGATTTGTGGCGCTTCGGAGGGGCGCGGGTTTGTCCAGCGTCTTGCAGTCCTCCCGGAAGCCCAGGGCCAGGGGATCGGGAAGAGGTTGCTCTTGGACGGCCTTCATTGGTTGCGAGACCATAACGCCCAGCACATCGTTGTAAACACCCAGATGGGCAACGAAGCCGCGCTGACCCTGTACCGCAAGGTTGGCTTTCGGGACGACCCTGCAGGGCTGTCGGTCCTGTCGGCCTGCTTGTCGCGCCCGTAGGTGCCTGAGACCATGACTGGCAAGTTCATGGCCTTACGGCTTCGCTTACCCGGCTATCGCCGTCTGCAGGGTGGCCAGGGTCTCCACGGCCGTCAGGGTTCCGAAGGCCGCCGTCGCTCCCGGGCCTCCATGAGGAGGCGAACTGCGCACTTCGTGGCCGCCGGGTCGCTGGTGGTGACCAGTGCCGGCGTCGCCGGAGCCGGAGTAGCTACCGGGGCGGCTGACCGGGTGGCGGCTGAGCCGCTGGTAGTCGGCAAGCCGGGCGGCTCGGCGAGCAACGGCACAACGCTGAAGCGCAAACCTCCGGCTCCCGATATCGCCACCGGGCCGGACAGGCTCCAGTTGCTTTCTCAAACGGTGTGGGTTGGTCCCAGCTCGACGCAGTTCCAGCTCCACGTGAGGATCACGGCCAAAAGCCCGGTCGCCGAAATGCTGGCCGTGAACGTCTACCCCGGTCTCACCACCCGGACGCAGTTCCAGGCCGCGTTGGGGGGTGAGCTCTACGGTTCCTACTACCAACCCGGCGGCGGCCCGCTGCCTCTGACGACATTGCCCCGGGACCCCGGGGGCGGGGTGGACATCGACATCCCGGTCAACCAACCGACCGGGGAGCTCTCCGGCACCGGCGTGTACCCGGTCCACGTGTTCCTGGAAAACGATGGCGTCCCGGTAGGCAATTCGCTCACTACCTTTATCGTTTACGCCGGCAAGGACCTGAGCCCGTTCCGCCTCGACACTTCGTTCGTGCTGCCCATGACCAGCGCGGTGCCGATCGGTCCCACGGGTACTCCCGGGTCGCTTTCGGCCGGAGACGCCGCCACCCTGCAGGGTGACGCGGCCGCCATTGCCATGTGGCATGTGCCGGTGACGGTGCGCGCCGCCACCCCCACCCTCGAGTCGCTGGCAACAGGGAGCCCCTCGGAACGCACCGCCGTAGTCGATCTTCGGGACGCGCTGGCTTCCGGTGACGAACTGCTCCCGGCGACGGCATTGCCAGTTGACATCCCGGCGCTGGTCGGCTCTGGTCTTACTGCTGACCTCAGCACCCAGCTGACCTCGGGCAACGCCGACCTCGACAGGTTGCTGGGCGTAGAGCCGGCGCTGAACGACTGGGCGTCTGACGGGGACATCGACCCGACGAGCATGAGCGTCCTGGCCAATCTGGGGATCAGCGAAGTTGCGGTGCCCGAGACCGACTTGTCGACGCTTCCACTGGCCGACCAAGTGTTCACTTTTGCCCAGCCCACGAAGTTGTCTCTTCCCGGAGCGGAAATAGCCGCCGTGGGCGCCGACACGGAGCTTTCGGGGCGGGTGGCCGAAGCGGCCGCACCGGGGACGGCCGTGCTGGTAGCCAACCAGTTCCTGGCGGAACTGGCCATGATCGACCTCGAAAGACCGAGCGACCAGCGCGGCGTTGTCATCATCCCCCCGCCCGGCGTACAGGTGGACCCGGTTTTCCTCTCGGTCCTGCTGGCGGGGCTGCATGGCAACCCGCTGGTCCAGGGGGTTGACCTGGCGCAGCTCTTCAAGGACGTCCCACCTGCCCCTTCGGCCGGCGGCGGCCCTCTGGTCCGTCAGCTCTCGGCCTCGTCCGGGCCCGGGGCGGAACTTCAGGGCGCTGAGCAACTTCGACAGGCGGTGGCCGACGTGTCCGCCGCCGGAGAGGTCTACGGCGCCCTCGTACCGCTGGTAAAAGGCCTGGACCAAAAGCTTTTTGTCAGCCTGTCATCGACATTCGACGGAGCGCAGCGGGCGTCGATAATCGCCGGTGTCGTGCGGTCGGCGGATTCCGCACTGGGCGATGTCCACTTGCCATCTTCAGTTTCGATCACGCTCACGTCTCGCCAGGGCCGCTTACCGCTGGCGCTCGTGTCGACGGCCACGTCGCCGGTGCGGGTGCGACTGGTCCTTACCAGCCAGCAGTTGAGCTTCGTGGCGACGGCGTTCACTGAGGGGTCATGCGCGCCGGTTAATGCGGCCAAGAGTACCGAGCACTGCCAGCTGACGTTGAGCCGGGCGACCACGGTGCTGCGTATCCCGGTGGTCGTGCGGACGCCGGGAGCGTTCCCACTTTCGCTCCGGATCGAAACGCCGTCGGGCGATGAGGTCCTCCGGAGCGGTAGCGGCACGGTGACATCGACCGCTATCTCTGACGTCGGCTGGTTTCTTATGGTCGGGGCGGCGCTGTTCCTCGTCGTGTGGTGGGTGCGCAACGCCCGCCATGGCCGCCGGGCGCGTCAACTGGTACCCCGGCCCGAGGACGAACGGGGTGCTGTCGACCCAGGCTCGGTGGCGCCTGACGGCGTTATGGAAAGACAGGGAGCAACCACCCCGGCCGGGGCCAGTCCCGCTCCGGCCAGTCCCGCTCCGGCCAGTCCAGGTCCGGCCAGTCCAGGTCCGGCCAGTGAGGGTGCCCCCGGCGCCCCCGGCGAACCCTCTCCAGCCGGCGCCACGGTGGCCAGTCCCAACCCGGCCACGCCCGCCGACCCTGCCACTGCTGCCAACCCGGCCGGTCCAGCCGGCCGTTTTGCCGTAAGTAGCGCGCGGGACGGTTACCTGGCCAAGCACGTTTTGCGGCCACCGCGTTGACCACGGAGGGCAATGGTCGAACTGCGGGCGGTCGGCACGGGCACTTCAGGGCCCCGTCCGGAGGCGCCTCTGAAGGCGGCTATGAGGGCGCAGAAACAGGAGCCCCCGAGGAGCCGCCTACGCCCCCAGGCAGCCCGCCGGCGTCTCTCACCGGCCCCGTCCCCATCCTTCTCCCCCCACCCGTAATTCCGGCATCGCTGGACCAACCGGCCGCCTCGCGGGTCATGTTGGTCCCGCCACCGCCTCCGGGGCGGCCACCGTCACACGTAAAGCGGACGGTTCTCGCCCCGGCCCAGGGACCACCCCCCATGACGCGCGGGCCCGGCGCGGT
>DATJUH010000148.1:0-10978 GCA_035502515.1 Acidimicrobiales bacterium | reverse complement strand
CCGCCGGCCGAGCCGGGCTGGCCGCCGCCTGTTCAGTTACCCAACCTTCGGGCTCCTTCTGGCCGTGGGCAGCCAATGCGTAGACAACCATAACGCCCGACATGATGGTCGAGCCGCTGACGGCGCGCGAGATCGACGTCGCTCGCTTCCTGCCCAGCCGGCTGACGGTGCGCGAGATCGCCGACGAGCTCTACATTTCGCAAAATACGCTGAAGTTCCACCTGAAAGTCATGTACCGAAAGCTGGGGGTGAGCTCCCGGGCCGAGGCCGGCGCCGCAGCCCGGCGGATGATGATGGCCCGCTGACGCCGGGAAGGTTGTCGCCTTCGTGGCTCAGCCAAGCCCTCGAAGCGCCCGCCGCCTTCGGGTATTCGGAGCTCACGCTCTCGGGGGTGCTGGAAAGGTGGCCCGAGCCCCGGACAGCGTGACGGGACCATGGCTGGCCGAGTACCTGGGGATCCGGCCACCCAGGGAGAGCAGGAGTCAGACGTAGCCGCGTTTATCGGCCAACTTCAACGCGACCCAGCCGACGGGGATGGTCAGCCAGAATGTCAGCAGACGGTATATGAGCACCGCGGAGGCGGCCGCCCCCACCGGCATGCCCAGGCCTGAGAGCCCGGCCACCAGGGCCGCCTCGAGGGCGCCCAAGCCACCGGGTACCGGCGCGATGCTGGCCACCAGATTTCCACCCAGGTAAATACCGGCCACCTGGACGAAGGGGAGATTGCCGCCGACGGCGTGCACGCAGATGGCAAAGGCGACCACCTCGACCATGGGCCACCCGAAACCGCCCACGATAATCAGGCAAACATGGCGCGGGCTCTTGGCTATGGCGGCCAGTGTGCTGCCCGCGGAACGCAAGAACCCCCACACTTTCTGCCGAAAAATGCGCCGGCCCGGGGGCGTGAGGGCAAAAAGGGCCATGGCGATGAGGACCCCGGCGATGAGCAGGAACACCCACTCGTGGCCCCTGAGGGTGAAGTGAGCCGAGGTCTTCTCGTCCGTAACAGATAGGAAAGCCGCCGCCAGCAAGATACCGGCCCCGGTGCTGACGATCGCCTGCAGGCCCACCGACCCGGTGGCGGCCCCGGAGTCAATGCCCGTCTTTTGCAAGTACCGGAAACTGAGGGCCATGCCGCCCACGCCGCTCGGTGTCACCTTGTTGAGGAAAGCGCCACCAAACTCCACCGTGTAAGTGGGCCGGAACGGAAGCTGGGCCGGGATGGCCCCCAATTGCAGCAGCGTGGCGAAGCCCTCGGCCACAAACACCGCCGGTAGGGCGGCCAGGACCCACCACCAATCGGCGTCCTCCAGCGCCCGGAGAGCGGCGCCGAAGTTGGCCAACTGCGGCAGCACAACGTATATGACGACGAAGGCGCCCACCAGGGCGACCAGCCTTTTCAACGTGAAGCGGGAGATTTGCTCGGGCCGGGCGGGAGTGGTCCCGGTCGCCGTCGCAATTGCTGCCCTCACGTCTTTGAACAGGTCGGGTCGCCCCCCCGGCCTGAGCACATGCTCGGCCCGGTCGCGGACCGACTGAGATGACCGGGCCCGGTCGAAGGCGCGCGCCCTCCCCCTGGTTGTTCCTGATACTGCCAGTGGCTGGATGTACGGCGCGGCGCGCTCCAGCCGCGGCGCGCCCAGTCCGGCCATCGCCGACGACACGGCCCGGTCCAGCCCGACCTGGACCGAAAGGGAGACCAGCAGTTCGGCAACGTCGATGGCGAGCTGGCGGGGGGTGGCGCCGAGCTCGGCCACGGACAGGCCGACCAACCAGGCCTGCTCGTGCTCGTCCACGATTACGTTGTCTGTGCGCAAGAGCCGGTGCGCCAGCTTGTGTTTTTGCAGGACGGCCACACTGTCCCAAAGGTCGGCCAGGGCAGTACCGGAGATGGCTTGGGCATCGACCGAACGCAGGCTGCGGCCGGCCACCTCGACCCAGGCCACGAGGGCGCCCCGTGGCCCTCGCCCACCCGTGACAGGATAAGCAACCACGGCGTCGGGCACCCGGGCCCCGGCCCGGGCGGCACTGACCATTGTGAGCATTTCGTGCTCGACGGCGGACTCGACGGTTGGGCCGGCGCGGTCGTCCTCCGGGTCGCGCATCAGCAGCCACCGGTAGAGCCGGGTGAGCAGGTCGCGGTCACGGTCCTCCGTGGCCAGCACTTTTACCGTGAGGATGGCCCCGTCCGCGTCGGTGGCTGTGAAAATAGCCGGACCGGAGGCTCCTGCGGCGACCTCTTTCAGCCGGGATAACTCGATGCCGCACTCCTGCAGCGCGGCGGCCACCTGCTCGGGCTGGGGCCGGTTGGTCGGGCCGCCGAACGCCAGGAGGACCACACACCCGATGCACACGCCCAGTGCCGCCGCCGCGATGGCATCGACGGGCAGAAAGCCGCCCACGAACACCTGGATGAAACTTCCGATCCCTACCACCCACCAAAGGACATGCCGCCACCGTCCGGAAACTTCGGGGGCTACCACCGTGAGCATGGCAATGGCGCCTGAAAGCCAGGCCACGGGCGGGAACTTGACGGCGAACAACCCTCCTCTCCCGACCAGCAGGTCGCCCCACGAAGACGGGTGTGACGAGGCGAGGAAAACGTGGGTTACGACTAACCCTGCGCAGGTCCCGGCCGCCGCCGCCAGCACGGCGCGAGCGCTGAGGCTGAACCGTCTGCCCCCCACGAGGGCAGCAATGAACCCCACGGGGAGCAGGACGGCCGCCACCTGAGCCAGCGCGCTCATCCAGTCGCGCAGAGCCCCGGGCAAAGTTACGATCGACTCCAGGAAGGCGTGCTCGGTGACCCGGACGCTCACGTGAGCCAGCGTCGCCACTAACTGGGCCCCGACGAGGACCACCAGGGCCACCAGCAGCTTCAGCACGTCGCCGGCCCGGCGCACGCGCGGCGGAGCGGGGAGCGGTTCGATTACAGGCTGGGCCTGGGCCTGGGCCTCGCCGTCGGCCTGGATGTCGCCGGAACCGGCGGCCTCACCGGCGGCGGCGTCAACGCCGGTCACCGGGGGCGCCGCCCCTGTCGTTGTTGACCCGGGAACGGGCGGCTTCCAGGAGGGCATGCTCGACCTCATCGATCGCGTCGCCAGCGTAGTCGAGTTCCTCTACGATCAAGTCGATGGCCGCCGGGTCGTCGACCGCCAAACCGGTCGAACTGAACGATACCTTCCTTCAAGCGCCGGCGAAGCCACGCCTGCGGGGCGTCTCCCACGAGGTGGCGGCTTTCGTCTTCCCGTTGATGGGTGTGGCAGCTGTCTTGGCGGCCCGTTCCTCCGCCGAAAAGGTGGCCGTCGGGATTTACACCGTCGGGGTCACCTGCATGTACGCCACCAGCGCCTGCTACCACAGGGTCCACTGGGCACCGGCCCCCAGGAGCCGGATGCGCCGGCTCGACCATTCCATGATCCTGGTTGCCATCGCCTCTACCTACACTCCGGTCGCCGTGATGGGCTTGCCCGCCACCACCGCACGCGCCCTGCTCGGCGTGGTCTGGGGTCTGGTGATAGCCGGCGTGCTGGTCCGCAACCTCTGGGCCACAGCCCCTCGATGGGTCATGTCGGTGTTCTACATCGGCGTCGGTTGGACAGCCGTGTCGGTGCTGCCCAGCCTGTTGGCCGGCCTCGGGGTGGTGAACTTCGCCCTGATGCTGGCGGGTGGCGCGGCGTACTCGCTGGGGGCGTTGGTCCTGGGCCTGCGCCGGCCGGACCCGGCGCCGGCCGTTTTCGGCTACCACGAGGTGTTCCATGCTCTGGTGGTGGTGGCGGGGTTGCTCTTCTATCTGGTGGTCTTGGGGCTGATCACCAAGGGTTGAGGTTTTTGGCCGGCGGGCAGGCCATGCCCACCGTTATCCGGATTTCGGATCCAGGTCTGTCCACGCGCCCGCCGTCCCCGGCGCGGCGATCGGGGACGGGAGGGTGAAAAAAATCCGCCCCTCGGGTTGAACCGGCGAGCGGCGGCGAACGTGTCTCTCTTCGGTTTACCCGTCAGTTCCCTGGACCTCGCGGCGCCACCCAAGCAGGCCGGGAGCTCGACAAGTAGAGAACCAATAGCTGTCCAGACCAATTCCTCTCCAGAAAGGGCCCACCCCATGCCAGCCACCCCGACCACCCCCGACCGCCAGCGCCAAGTCAGGCGAGCCAGGCGCGCCCGCATGTTTTCTCTTGGCTCGCACAAGGCCTCGGGCGCCCGTTTCGCCCTGGCCATTGCCGCTGGGGCTACCCTGGCCCCGATCACCGCGGCGGCCGCGTCAGCGACGCCGGCACCGGCCTTGGCCGACACATCCTCCCACTACAGCTTCCTCACGCTCGGGGACCCCAAGGACCCGACGTTCAACCAGCTGCTCGGCATCAACGACTTCGGTGAGATCGCAGGCTATTTCGGGAGTGGCTCGCCGGCTACGGTTCACCCGAACAAGGGCTTCACGGTCGCTCCCTACAGCGGCAACGCCTTTACGAACGAGAACTTCACCGGCTCTCAGCAAACCCAGGTCACGGCCATCAACGACTGGGGCAACACGGTGGGTTTCTACGCCCAGCCGTCGGGCGCCAACTACGGGTTCCTGGATGAAGACGGCGTCACCTCTTCCGTCACCGACCCGCTTACGACTTCGAAGCCGCCGGTCGACCAGCTTCTGGGCCTCAACAACAATGGCCAAGCGGTCGGCTTCTATAACGACGCCAAGGGCAACTCTCATGCCTATACATGGGACCGGGTCACCAGGATTTTCACGCCGGTCACCCCGCCCGGCGCTACGAGCGCCACAGCCACGGCCATTAACGACCACGGCACCGTGGCCGGCTTTTTCACCAAGGCCAACGGCCAGGTCGTCAGCTTCATCAAGCGGCCCGGTGGTCCCTGGACAACGGTGGCCGTGCCCGGGTCGGCGACGACCCAGATCTTCGGCCTCAACGACCAGGGCGTCGCCGTCGGGATGTACGTGGGACAGCATAAGCAGACCTACGGGTTCGTCTACAGCGGGGGCACCTTGAGCTCTGTCAGTGACCCCGACGGCATCGGCAGCACGATCGTGAACGGCCTCAACAATTCGGGCGACCTGGTTGGCTTTTATACCGATTCGAAGGGGAACACCGACGGTTTTATGGCTGCTCCTCGGCTGGTGGGCATCCCCTTCGGGCCTGGCCGGGCGTAGATAGATTCGCATACCGGGGTAGCACGCGCAGTTATATCCGGAAAACAGATAAAAGCCCGTACAGGCGGGGCCCACGCGTGGAAATATGCAAACGGCGAGGCATTGAAGGAGCGGGTTAGCGGGTAGTTTTATTCGGCCGGGCCGGCGTGGCCCGGCCGCCGGCGGATGTCCCACACCGTTGTGACCTCACCGGGCGGATGTCGAGCCGGCCACGCCAGATGGCCGAATTCTTGGCCCCGGGGTTGGTCGTGGGTAGTGAACTACTCATGCAAGGCAGCCGCACATTCGGGCAGCCACCGGTGTCACGGGCCCGGCAATTGACCGTGGCCCGGCGGCGTGCCACCGGTACCCTCTTGGCGTTCACAGCCCTTTTCGTAGCCGTGACCGCGGCAGGCGCCCATGGGACGTTTCTCGGCTACGTGCAGGCCGGCGCCGAGGCCTCCGTCGTCGGCGGCGTCGCCGACTGGTTCGCGGTGACCGCCCTTTTCCGCCGGCCGCTGGGACTCCCGATACCGCACACTGCCTTGATCGTCGAGCGCAAAGGCCAGTTCGCCGCCACGCTGGGCCGTTTTGTACAGGAGAACTTCCTCAACGGCGACGTCTTGGCCGACCGCATCAGCTCGGCTCGGCTTGCCTCCCGTACCGCTTCCTGGCTGGCCGACCAGGCCAATGCCGCTCGTGCCGCCGGCCACGCGGCAGAACTCATGGTGACGGTCACCGACCTTCTGAGCGACGAGGAAGTCCAGGGCCTGCTGACAGCGGGCCTGGCCCGCGCCCTGGACGCCATCGACCTGGCGCCCTTGGCCGGCCGCGCCCTCCAGGCCTTCATGGAGGGAGAGCGCCAGGACGAACTGTTCGACACGATCGTGTCCAGTGCCGACCGGTACCTGGCCGACCACCGCCTGGAACTTCGGGACCGGTTTGTCGCAGAGTCACCCCGCTGGGTGCCCGACGCCGTCGACCGGTTGCTGTTCGATCGCCTGTACCTACGCTTGCGCCGGTGGCTGACGGCGGTCGCCGCCGGGCCCGACAACGAGGCTCGGCGCCGGTTCCAGGAATGGTTTTCCAACTTGGCCGAACGGCTCGAGACATCGCCGGAACTGCGTGAGCGCGGCGAGCAGCTGAAGCGGGACATCCTCGGTCGCGCCGAACTGCGAGACTGGTCGTCGACGCTGTGGGAGGAGGCGAAGGGCTCCCTGCGCGTTCAAGCGGCCGAGCCGGGTTCCGACCTGCGCCACTGGCTGGCCGGCGTATTGGCGGCCGCAGGGCAGCGGCTGGCGTCCGACCCTGCTCTCCAGAAGAGCCTGGAACGCGTGGCCGAGTCGAGCGCCCGGGCCCTCGCCGAGCAGTTCCACGATGAGCTTGCCGGTCTCATCACGGGCACCATCGACCGGTGGGACGCGGCGGAGACGGCGGGCCAACTCGAGTTGCTCCTCGGCCGGGATCTGCAGTTCATCCGCGTCAATGGGAGCGTTGTCGGGGCGGGTGTCGGGTTGGCGCTGCACGGCATCGCCCAGGCTCTGGCGTGATGGCGCCACAGCCTACTCATGCTCATGCTCATGCTCATCCTCTTGCTCTTTGAGCACTTCTCTCCGGCATCCCGACCGGGGTCGCGGGAGATAGGTTATGGCGATGAGTGATCCTTTCATCGACCCGGCAGTGGCCCCCAGCGGCACCGGGTGCGTCGAGTGCCTCGAAACGGGTGGCTGGTGGCTCCACCTTCGCCGGTGCACGAGTTGCGGCCACATTGGTTGCTGCGACAACTCGCCCAGCCAACATGCCACACACCACGCCCGGTCGGACGATCACCCGATTATTTGTAGCTTCGAGCCCGGTGAGGACTGGTTCTACGACTACCGGACCAACCAGTTCCTGGACGGCCCGCCGTTGGCACCACCTGAGCACCACCCGGCCAAGCAACCTGTGCCCGGGCCGGCGGGCCGGGTCCCGCCGGACTGGCAGGACCACCTCAACTGAAGGAGCGCACCCCCCTGGCTCCCGCCCTCGCCGCGTGCACTGGCGGGCCCAGCCGGCGACCGCTCCGACCAGTGGCAATTCGCCGCTGGCGGCGTGTGGCGAGGGAGCGGGGACAGCCCGTAGTACCCAACTGAGGCGGGCCCAACTGAAAGCATCCCGGACTGCGCCACAATGGCGGTCATGCCGCCGCCCATCCTCCTGACTGTCGACGACGACCCCGAAGTGTCCCGGTCCCTGGCCCGGGATCTCCGCCAGCACTATGGCGAGGACTACCGCATCCGGCGGGCCGAGTCCGGGCCCGAGGCCCTGGAGGCGCTGAGAGAGCTCAAGCTCCGCGATGAGAAGGTGGGCCTGCTGCTCGCCGACCACCGCATGCCGGAGATGACCGGGGTCGAGTTCCTGGAAGAGTCCCGCCAGTACTACCCGAAGGCCCGCCGCGTCCTGCTCACGGCCTACGCCGACACGGACGCAGCCATCGCCGCCATCAACCAGGCCGATGTGCACTACTACCTGTTGAAGCCGTGGGACCCGCCCCGCGAGAAGCTCTATCCGGTGCTCGACGACCTGCTCGAGGACTGGAAAATGCAGGACCGCCTCAAGTCGGATGAGCGCACCCGGGTGGTCGGCCACCGGTGGTCGGCTCCATCCCACGAAGTGAAGGACTTCCTCACTCGCAACCAGGTCCCGTTCAAGTGGCTCGAGCTCGAACGGGACGGGGACGCGGCTACCCTTCTGGCCGCCAGCGGCGGGGACGTCGACCACTTGCCGCTGGTTATCACCGATACCGGCCAGACGTTGCACGCCCCCTCTACCGCCCAGGTTGCCGCCGCCCTCGGCCTCGCTTCCACACCGGCGCTGCCTTTCTATGACCTGATCGTGATCGGGGGTGGGCCGGCGGGGCTGGGGGCAGCGGTGTATGGCGCCTCGGAAGGCCTGCGCACCGTGCTGGTGGAGCGGGAGGCGACCGGCGGTCAGGCCGGGCAGAGTTCGCGTATCGAGAACTACCTCGGCTTCCCCGGCGGCATCACTGGCGGGGAGCTGGCCTGGAGGGCTACGACCCAGGCCCGCCGGTTCGGGGCGGAGATGTTGCTGACTTCGGACGTCCTCAGCCTGGACGTGTGCGGGTCGGCCCGGATGATCGGCCTGGGGAACGGCGGCCAGCTATCGGCGCACGCGGTGCTCCTCGCCACCGGCGTCGCTTACCGCCGTTTGGCCGTGCCGGGCATCGATGCGTTCACGGGGAGCGGCGTTTACTACGGGGCCACCGCAACCGAGGCCCAGTCCTGCATGGGCGAAGACGTCTATATTGTCGGCGGCGCGAATTCGGCCGGGCAGGCGGCCGTATTCTTTTCCCGCTTCGCCCGTAGCGTCACCGTCATGGTCCGGGGCCGGAGCCTCGAGCGTTCGATGTCCCATTACTTGATCGACCAGATCGAGAAACTGCCTAACGTCCGTGTGCAGACATGCTGCGAAATCACGGGTGCCGACGGGACCGGCCACCTCGAGCGACTGACGATCGCCAACCGGGAGACCGGCACCGAGGAAGAAGTAGATGCTTCGTGGCTTTTCGTGTTCATCGGTGCCGACCCGTGCACTGATTGGCTGTGTAAAGAGGTGCTCCGGGACCAAAATGGTTTCGTACTTACGGGGCCGGACCTGTTGACAGATGGGGAGCTTCCGGCCGATTGGCCGCTTGAACGCCAGCCGTACTACCTCGAAACGAGCGTGCCCGGCATCTTTGCTGCGGGCGACGTGCGCAGCCAGTCCGTCAAACGGGTGGCGTCCGCCGTCGGGGAAGGCGCCATGGCGGTAACCCTGGTCCACCGGTACCTGGAGCTGCTATGACCGAGACCGCTTCAAAGGCTGAACTGCAGAGGTGTTTTCTGTTTGAGGCCCTCAGCGACGAACAGCTGGACTGGTTGGTCCAGCACGGCGCCGTCGAAACTTACGAGCCGGGGGTCAGCGTGTTCAACCAGGATGACCCGGCCGAATACTTTTACGTTCTCCTGGACGGTGAGATCCAGTTGGTCAAGCGCATTGACGCCACCGACGTCACATTGGCCACCGCCACCCAGCCCGGGGCATATGCCGGGGCCACCCGGGCCTTCATCACCTCGGCCGCCGACCAGGGTTATAGCTCCACCCTGAGAACGGTGGCGCGCACTCGATTGTTCAAGCTCCGGGCCGAGGATTTCGGCTACCTGCTGAAGACCTGGTTCCCGATGGCGGTGCACCTGCTGGACGGTCTTTTCCACGGCTTTACCAACGCTGAGGCCCTCTCGGGCCAGCGCGAGAAGTTGATCGCGCTGGGCGCTCTTTCGGCCGGCTTGGCGCACGAACTGAACAACCCTGCCGCGGCCGAGGTGCGGGCCGCCGAGGCACTCGGGGGACGGCTCCAGGAGGGTCGCCGTGTCCTCCTCGGTCTGGCGCCCAAGCTGAGCGAGGCCGAGTTTTCCGCTCTTCTCGAACTGCTGACCGAGGCGGTTGAGCGGGCCCGTTCTGCGCCCACCCTATCGGCCCTCGAGTCCGGCGACCTCGAAGACGAGCTGGGCGATCGCCTGCGGCAGGCCGGCGTCGAGGATCCATGGGAGGTGGCGGCCACCTTGGTGTCGGCCGGCCTCGATGAGGCCTGGCTGGCCCGGGTCATAGAAAGCTCGGGGGGTTCGGCGCCGCAGGCGGTCCGCTATCTGTCGATTGCCATTGACATCGACAGCCTGGTCGGCGAAATCCGCAATTCAGCCGGGCGGATCTCCGAGCTGGTGGGGGCCATGAAGAGTTACAGCCATATGGACAAAGGGCTGTTCGAGGAGATCGACGTCCACGACGGCCTGACCAGCACCCTGGTCATGTTTGCCTACAAGTTCAAAAAGGGCATCCAGCTCGTCAAGGATTACGACCGTTCCTTGCCCAAGATCTCGGCCCAGCCGGGCGAGCTCAACCAGGTATGGACCAACATGATCGCCAACGCCATCGATGCGATGGACGGCGAAGGGACGCTGACGATAACCACCAGCCGGGATGGCGATTGCGTACAGGTCGAAATAGGGGACACCGGTCCCGGGGTACCGCCGTCAATACAGCGCCGCATCTTTGAACCGTTCTTTACCACCAAGGACGTCGGCCACGGGACAGGCCTTGGCCTGGACATCAGCTACCGCATCGTGGTCCGGCACCACCACGGCGATATCCGCGTCGACTCCAAACCGGGCGACACCCGGTTCCAGGTGCGGCTCCCCATCCAGCAGCCGGCCCGGTCTTAGCTATTCGCGGGCTGGCGGCTCCGCAACTTTAAGTCTCGCCGAGCGCTGTCCAGCACCCGGCGCCGGGCGGCTTCTCCCTGGTCCGGGCCATGCGCCCACTGTACCCAGCCAGGTCCAAATACGAGACCGGCAGTCTCCCGTTCGAGGGCGCCGGGCGCCGGCGCGGGCACAGCCGCCCCCGGCAGGCGCAGGCCAAACGTCGCCTGCTGGTTACTTGTGCGCGCCAGGGTAACGATAAGAGCACCTGGCGCGCACAGACCCCTTGGCTCATGGGCATTAGTGCCTCCGCTGAGCGCTCGGCCAGAGCCCGGGCCTTCTTTTCGAGGACGCGTTCGGCCGCTCAGCTAAAGGTCGGCTTGGGGCCAGGCACACATTCACGCCCCGGAACCGTTATGGACGCTGACGTGCACTGCAGGTGACATAATTCTGCATGGCTGCGGGCCGGGCCGCACCGCACTGGAAGAACCGGGCTTGACCGCATCGCCGGCCCTCGAAGAGGTCCACGCCGCCAGTCGCCCCGCCCCAACCTCGCCCACCAGCGCCAAGGGCGGGCCAACCTGTCCTCCGCTTGACCCGG
>DATJUH010000147.1:0-10209 GCA_035502515.1 Acidimicrobiales bacterium | reverse complement strand
TCCCGAAGACGGCTGGGTGGGAGGAGCGGACGGGATCGCGGCTACGACCGACGGCGGGACGACCTGGACAGCCCAGCTCGCCACGGCCGAGCCGGTCGAGCAGATTTCCTTTGCGGATGCCGACCATGGCTGGGCGCTAACGCCTGACGAGCTGTTCGCCACCTCTGACGGTGGAGCGCACTGGTCGGCGGAGCCCGAGACGGCTATGGCGTCTTTCAGCAACGTGCAACTCGTGAGCGCCGGCTTCGGAGTGGCGGTCATCTGCGGTCAGCCGGGCGGGACGCGTGCGCTTGTCACTTACGACGCCGGCCGCAGCTGGCGCCTCCTGCCTGTCCCCCACCCTGACGAGCTCGACTGCGGGACCGTCCCACCGTCCCCCGGGACGATGACGGGCCTCTGCTTCGGCACCGCGGAAGCCGGTTGGGTGGTGCTGCGCGGCCGTGACCAATCGTCGGCGGTGGTCGAAAAGACTGATGACGGCGGTCTCCACTGGTCGGAGGTCGCTACCGTCAACACCTGGCCCGGCCAGCTGGCCTGCCTGGGTCCTTTCGACCTCTGGCTGGGCCTGGACTGGCTGGAGAACATGGCCGCCGTCGGGGCGCTGGCCGCCACCACTGATGGCGGCCGGACCTGGCGGGTCAGCGTCCACGCTGGTCCACACAGTCCCTATTCGGTCCCGTCGATAAAGCCGTCGGACGGGACGTCGGCCGGCGCGCTCGGAGCGGCCCAATCGCCCTCCGGCATCTTGACGCAACCCGTGGCCGCGCTGGCCGCCCCGGCTGCCGGCGCCGCCGACGACCTGTGGGAGGACTACGGGCCCGGTTGTGCCAGCGGCTTCGGCGTGGCGTTCACCGCCAACGGCGGCGAAAGTTGGGCGGGAGCACAGGGCACAGGCATTAACCCGCCCCATTGTGGCACCTCGGCGATGCCGTACTTGAGCGCCGTCCCTGAGATCGCCCCCTCGTTTTCGTTCCCGGATGCCCACTACGGCTTTGTCCTCGCCCCGGCGGCGGGGACGGTGGCGGTACCCAAGGGTGTGACCGAGCCCGTCACCATGGCCCTCATCGGTACGGCAGACGGGGGCACGAACTGGCACCTTTTGGCCCGCTTTCCCTGGCGCCGGCCCGGTCAGAGCTAGGCCAGAGTTCTGGGCCTGCAAGCCGCCGTTGAACGGCATTTTGGCCACAGTGGTGAACCTTGTGCCCCCGTCCGTGGTGCGTTCCAGGGTGTGGGGAACGCCAGGCCCGACGTCGCCTCTATAGCGGTAGGCGACGGCACCGGTCAGTGGGTCGAAGGCGGCGCCCACTTCACTCGTGGCCCCACCTGTGCCAGCGAAGATGGCTCGAACGAGGCGGGCCGGCCTTCGGCCGCCCCGCTGCCATTTTCCCGGAGCACGGAGGCAGATGACGCGCCAACGCCCGGTCTTGCGAACGCCACCGAAACAGCGGCCAGCACCCCACCACGGCCGGTCACCCGGCCCGCCGCTCGGAAAACCCACCTGGCCACCTCACACCTTTCAAACGACCAGAACATCCGGCCGGTTCCTTCGTTACGGGCCACCCTGGCGGGACTAGACGGCTCTTCAGCCGGGTTGACACCAACATGACGACGTTGACTGCGGCGCAAATCGAGTATTTGGCCGGCCAGCGGTTGGGGCGGATCGCCACCACCGGGGCAGACGGCAAGCCACACGTGGTGCCCACCTCCTTTAGGTACAACGCCGACCTCGGCACGATCGACGTCGGCGGCCTCCGGGTGGCTACCACCAAGAAGTACAGAGATGTTCAGGCCAACCCGTGGGCGGCAATCGTCGTGGACGACCTGGCGTCCACCGACCCATGGCGGCCTCGAATGCTGGAGATCCGCGGGCGCGCCGAAACAGTGGCCGACGGCGGTGGCAACCTGGGCCCTGGGTTCGGCGACGCGTTCATCCGCATTCATCCCCAGAAAATCAACAGTTTCGGCATCGAATAACTTGTTCAGGCACCGCCCCGGCGCTTTAGGTCGGAGAGTTTATGACGCTTTATGTCCTGGCCAACTGGGCCATTTTTCGGGCCCGGCTGACCCAGGTCTGTTTCTGGCGGCGGGCGATCAAGCGTTGCCAGGTGAGCAGACCGACCCCGGCGACGACTAGGCCCGGGACGGAGAAAGGCCCCACCACCGGGCCCGCTCGCCTGGATATGAGCTCGGCGCCGGCCAGCAGCGAGGCGGCGGTAACGAGGCCGTCGACCAGCCGGTCAACAGCCCCGTCGGCGTCGTGCACCCGGAAGTCGACGCCGATTTGGCCGGACCGGAGTTGCTGCAAGATGGCCTGCAGGTCGCCCGGTAGACGGGTTACGAAGTGGTCCCAGTTGCGGGCGGCCCGGGCGAACTGGCGGACGAGGGCGCGGGGGTCGAAGCGCTCGGTCATCATCTGGGTGACATAGGGCTTTAGCAGCTCGTTGACCTGCACTTCGGTCCCGACACCCTGGCCGAGGCCCTGGAGGTTGAGCAGCGTGCGGAACAGAAGCGCCAGGTCGGCCGGAAGCACCAGCTGGTGCTGGTGGAGAAGGGCCATCAGGCTGGTGATGACCTCGGCCATATCGAGCTCGGCCACGCCGACCATGAGGTGGCGGTCCAGCCACAGTTCGATGCTGGCTCGTAATTCGCCCACGTCGACCCCGGGCGGCGGCGTGGTCATTTCGAGCACCACGTCGATGAAGGTCTCGACGTCCCTTGCGGCGATGGCTATCAACAGGGACCCGAGCTGGCGGCGGCGTTGGCCTGTCAGGCGGCCCACGTCTCCGAAGTCGAGCAGCGCCAGATGCTCGCCGTCGGGGAGCACGAAGTTCCCCGGATGGGGGTCGGCGTGGAAAATGCCGTCACGGAAGATCATTTCCAGGTAAATGGCGGCGGCTCGTTGCACCAGCTCGTCGGGGTCCCAACCGGCCGCCTCGACGCTGGCCCGGTCCGTGAAACGGTGCCCGGTGATCAGCGCCATGGTCAGCACTTTCTGCCCTGAGAGTTCCGGGTACGGCGTCGGGATAACGACGTCGGGTTCCCCGGCAAAGTTGGCCTGGAACCGCTGCAAATTGGACCGTTCCTGGCGCATGTCGATGGCGGCCCGCATCATGGCGTCGAACTCGGCCACCATGACCGTCGGACGGAGGCGGGCCAACTGGGGATCTTCCTCCTCCAGATAGCCGGCGATCGCCCGCATCACGTCGAGATCGGCGCGGACCCGGTCTTCTGCACCGTCGTGGACCACCTTGACTGCCACCGGCGTCCCGTCGAACAGGGTGGCGCGGTGGACCTGGGCCACAGAGCCGGACGCGAACGGCTCGGCTTCGAAAGACCCGAAAAGCTCCGAAACAGGCCGGGCGAACTGCCTTTCGACTGCCGCCTGGGCCACGCCGGGGGGATCGGGTGGCACGCTCGCCTGCAGTTTGCTCAGCTCGGCGGCCACGTCGGCGCCCACCACGTCCGGGCGCAGGCTCAACATCTGGCCGAACTTGACGAAGGTGGTCCCCAGCTCGGCCAGGGCGTCTCGCAACCGCTCGCCGTCCGTCGCCTGCGCGTCCTCGGGGGCTACCACGTGGTCCACCACGCCCTGGATGGCGGCGGCCCCGGCCAGTCCGCCTCCCCGCGCCACCAGCGACGCCAGCCCGTGGCGGGCGAGCACGCGGGCCACCTCGTTGAGGCGTTTGCGATGCTTTACGAGGGTCCCGGCGACATCGCTCATTTGGCACCTCCACTCCCAGGCCTGGAAGGCCGCTGCCTCCCACCACCATAGGAGACGTCACCGTCACCGCTATTTGTCCGGAGCCATAGACAGGCTCGGGGCCCAGGCCTTGCCGGAGGCGGACGTTCTACTCGTCGTGGAGTTCGCAAAACCCAGAGCCGGCCCCCGGGCGGCTGCATCGATATCAACAGCACCTCGTGGTCCTGGTTCAGCACCACGGCACCAGCGCGGCGGTACGCGAAGAGGCGCATGCGCCTTACGGTAACTCGTCACCCAGCCGCCGGCCGGCAAAAACCGGGCCGTGGAGGCGTCACCCTGAAGGACGCGTCCGGCGCCACCCGCCCCCCGGTTACCGGCAGGCGGGTGTCAGTTTGCGCTCGAGCGGGCCGCCTCTTTGTGGAGGGACCTCCGCCAGGTCGCTTGGAGCGTGACCATGGGCTCATTGTTGTCTCCCGGACCGGCCAAGGGCTGTCCAGTTTTGAAATTTGATGTCAGGCCGGCGCTGCTCAGGGCTCCCGGTCTGGACCGGAGCTCCGGAGGCGGAGGAGGTCGGAGACGGCCCCGAGGTGCTGGAGCTTGTCGGGGTTCACAATTCCCCGCACGGCCTGGATGGCGCCATCGAGGATCTCGAGCGAAAGAACGCTGACAACTTTGCCTTGAGAGTCGTAGGTGATGATGCCCGGCCCGCCGTTGACCAGCGCCGGTTCGAACGTTATCCCTAGCCCGGTCCCCCTTTGGAACACATCGAGAAAGAAGGCCGCCACGTGGTCTCGTCCGAAGACCGGCTGGCCGACGGAAGTGGCTTTGCCGCCCCCGTCGCCGTAGAACGCGGCGTCGGCGGCCAGGAGGTCGACCAGTTGGCTGAGGTCCCCGTCCTGGGCAGCGGCCAGGAAGGACCGCAGCAGGATCTCGCTCTGTTCCCGCGTTGCCTCGTAGCGGGCCTGGTGACCGCTGACGTGCTGACGGGCGCGGGCGAATATCTGGCGGCAATTGGCCTCGCTCTTGTCGACGATCAGGGCGATGTCTTCGTAGGGGTAATCGAAAACCTCCCGCAGCAAGAACACCGCCCGCTCAACCGGCGACAGGCTCTCCAGCAGCACTAGGAAGGCCATGGAGAGGGAATCAGACAGCTCGGCCATCTGCTCAGGGCTATCGTGCAGGTCGGCGACGATCGGCTCGGGCAACCAGGTGCCGACATAAGACTCCCGTTGGGCGCGCCCTGAGCGCAGGTGGTCGATAGCCAGCCGGGTGGTGGTCGCAGTCAAGTAAGCCTTGGGCGACTCCACCACCACGCCGCCTTGGCGGGCGCGCCCCAGCCGGAAGAAAGCGTCCTGGACCAGGTCCTCCGCTTCCGCCACGCTCCCGGTCATCCGGTAGGCGATCGAGAACATGAGCGGCCGAAGGTCTGCTTCGTCGTTGACCAGAGTCGCATCCATCGTTCACGACCGTCCGTGGGGGCGCACAGCCCGGTACCGAACGCCGGGCATCGTCCGATTGTGGTTCACGCCAAAGCTCCTCGCAGCTGATAGTCGCATGCTTCCGGTCCTCACAGTCCACCTCAGGTGCTCCGATGACCCCTAAGACGTACCAGCGCCCGTCTTTGTGACAGCCGGGCCCTGCGTGACAGCGGCCGCCGCCGCTCCACCCCAGTGAGCTGCTGACGCTGCGGGGCGCTGGCCCCGGCCAGAACCCCGTAGCCGAAGCGTTGTTGTCGGTGGCGGCGACGGAGGAGTTGTCCACCGGGTGATGAGCCGTTCGTCGTTGCAGTGAACCGCCGATTAGGAGGAGAAAAGTTATGCAGTACATGCTCATCCATGCCATCGACGAGAATGCCGAACTGGACAACGCGCAGCTGGCCAATCAGCAGGCGGTCCTGGACAAGTGGATCCAGGAGGTGGTCAGCGTGGGCGTTGACCTCCACGGCAGCCGGCTACGGCCCACGGCAGTAGCGACAACGGTGAAGGTCCGCAACGGCCAATTGCTGGTGACTGACGGGCCCTTCGCCGAAACGCGGGAGCAAGTGGCCGGGTATGACGTCCTCGAGTGCGCCGGCCTCGATGAGGCTCTCGCGTGGGCGGCCAGGCGCTTCGACATCCTCGAATGTGCGGACATCGACGAGGCCCTGAAGGTAGCGGAGGCCCACCCGATGGCCAAGTTCGGCATGCTGGAGGTAAGGCCGTTCTGGCCGTTCGCGGCCACTTACGCCGGCGCCGCTTAGACTTGGGTGGCGCTCCAAAAAATGGGCCGCCCGGGCGTCGGAAACGGCCTCGTGAGGACGATTATGTGACGTGAGCGAGCAGGCGTGCGCCGGCGAAGGCCTGAGGGAAGCCTTTTTGGCCTTCTACGACACGGCCCTACCGCACGTCTGGGGCTACCTGTCCGCCCGATGCCCGACGCAGGCCACGGCCGAGGAGCTGACCTCCGAGGTGTTCCTGGCCGCGGTGGACGCGGTGCACAGGAACGCCGCCACCCCCGTCAGCGTGGCCTGGGCCATCGGAGTGGCACGGCACAAGCTGGTCGACCACTGGCGTGGCGAAGCCCGCGAGCAGCGCAGAGTGCAGGCCGTGGCCGGCAATTTCACATCCGGCGCGGCCACGGCCGACGACCCCTGGGACGCCCGGCTGGACGAGATGCGAGCCCGTGAGGTCCTTCAACGGATGGCCCCTCAGCAACGAGCGGCTCTCTGCCTCCGCTACATCGACGGCCTTCCTGTTGCCGAGGTGGCCGTCGAACTGAGCCGCACGTTGCACGCCACCGAAGCGCTGCTCATGCGGGCCAAGGCCGCCTTTCGCCGCGACTACGAGAACCCCGAGGACAGCGATGGCTGACCCGTTCGACGCCCTGCGCCTCCCGCCCATGCCGGCTGACCCCGACCCGGCCTTCTCGCAACGACTGCGTGCCCGGCTGGAACGGGCACTCGACTTACCCAAAGGAGTAACTGTGAGCGACCTCGTCGTCGAGACCCCTGTTTTCGTCCCTCTACGCCCAGCCATCACGCCCTACCTGGCGGTGGCCGGCGCCCGGGCCGCCATCGATTGGTACACGCAGGCCTTCGGCGCCCGCCTGACCGGAGACCCCGTGGTGATGCCCGACGGGCGGGTCGGCCACGCCGAACTGGAGATATCGGGCGCCCTCGTCATGCTGGCGGACGAGCACCCCGAGATCGGCGTCAGCGCTCCTGTTCCCGGCCAGGCATCGGTTACTTTGCACCTGGAGGTGGCCGACTCGGACGAGTCGGTATCGCGGGCCGTCACAGCGGGCGCCCATTTGGAGCGGGCAGTAGCCGACTACCCCTATGGGCGGATGGGCGTCTTGCGCGACCCGTTCGGCCACCGCTGGATGGTGCGGTCGGAGCCGGCGGCTCGAGCGCGCTCGGGTGGCGAGGCAACCAACCTGCGCCACGGCGATATCGGGTACGCCTCGCTGTGGGTGGGAAATGCCGAGCGGGCCGCCCGGTTCTTCTCGCTGGTACTGGGCTGGCGGGTGGCGGCGCGGGACGGCCGCTTCCAGGTGGAGGGCCAGAGTTTGCACCATGGCATCATCTCCGCCCCGGGCCACTCGACCCTGTACCTGGCCTTCGCGGTCCGCGATATCGCCGATGCCGTCCGCCGGGTGGGCGAAGCCGGCGGCGAGGCCGGCGAGGTGGCGACCGAGCCCTGGGGCCGGTCGTGCATGTGCACCGATGACCAGGGAACGCGCTTCGCCGTCTATCAACCGGCCGAGGGCGTCGCCGTCCGGCCGGGAGAGCGGAGGCCGAGCAGCCGCCCCGGCGACCTGGCTTACGTGACGATGGAAATGCCCGATTCGGCCAGAGCTCGTTCGTTTTACGAAAGCGTGCTGGGCTGGCGCTTCAGCCCCGGATCCGTCCCTGACGGTTGGCATGTCGAAGGACCGCACCCAATGGTCGGTATGTCCGGCGGTCATCAGGACGTCACGTTTGTGCCCATGTACGAAGCGGGCGACATCGGAGCGGCCGTGGCCCGGGTGCGAGAAGCGGGCGGGACGGCTACCGGGCCGGAAGCCAGGCCCTACGGCCTGAGCTCCGAGTGCACAGACGACCAGGGGACCAGATTTGGCCTCTGGCAGCCTTGAGCGAGGCCAATAAACGTGCCACAGGCTTGGCAAATTGAAGGCCCAGCCCGTGGGACGGTTTATCGGTTCTTTGGCCCGGCGCCAATTATCGGCCGGTCGCCGACGAATTCAGTTGCCCGTACCCCAGCGGTCCAACTGGCGGTAGGCGCCCACCCACTGGTCGCGATAGAGGGCGCGCACGGGCTCGGGGACGAGCGCGAGGATGTGCTCCGTCGTCCCCGCGTCCACGCCGTCCAGTATCCAGGGGAACACCCGGGGCGCTTCGGGGCCGATCCTTTTGGCATGTTCCTGGCCGAAGTCCTGCCACTGCTCGTCAGTGACGGCGGCGTCTATAAGGGACAGGCCCTCGCCCTCTTCGTGGCGGAGATGGGCGTTGAGCGTGCTGGACAGAGCGTCGGTCAAGTCGCCGACCCGTTCCGGCCCGCTGGCCGGGTTGGCCAGGGTGGCGTCGATGGCATTGAGGATGGGGTCGATGGCGGCGTGCTCCGCTTCGAGCGCTGTCACCAGGGCAAGGTCGTCGGGCCGCTCAGCCAGCGTCTTTCCCAGAGCCGGCCAGAGCACGTCGTCCTCGCAGCCGTGGTGCACGTGCAAGTAAGTCTTGAACATCTGCCAGCCCGCCACAGTCGCCATTACGCGACGGGGGTCGTCGGTCGTGGTCGCCGAAATCCGGGCTATCTGCCCCACGTCGCGGCGCAAAGCGTCGTGGAAGACCAGCATCATCGCCATGTCGTGCTTGTATTGCTCGTTGCTGTTCATCGTGTGTTGTTCCTTTCCCGTTGTTTTCTGGGGCTGTTCGCCGTTCCCGGCGGTGGCTATTCGCTTTGTCCGGCGGCTATGAGGCCCAGTTCCCGTTCACGCCCGAGAGAAAGTGCGCCTCTCCGCTGTCGTTGATGGCGCCGGCATGGTCTTCGGTGGGGGCCGAAGTTGCCCCCTTTCGGGGCTGGGCCGGGAACAGCAGCGCGACGAGCGCCCCGGCCACCAGCACCCCGGCGCAGATGGCAAAGGCCCGGTCGTAACCACTGGTCAACGCCGAAGCCAGCGCCGCGTGCCCCGGTGAGCGGGGGATGACGGCCGCCGCCACAGCCGCAGTCACGGCCAGCCCGATGGCGCCGCCCATTTGGCGGGCCGTATTGAGCAGGCCCGAGGCGAGACCGGCCTCATTCGGGGGGACTCCGGTGGTCGCGCCCAGTGTCATGGGGACGAACGACAGCCCGAAGCCGGTCCCCGCCAATAGCTCGGGCAGGAACACGTTCCACCAGAACTCGTCGTTCGGCGCCAGTTGGGCCATCCATGCCAGGCCGGCCGCCGCCAATAGCAGGCCGATCACCAGTTGACGGCGCACGCCGAGACGGGCCACGGTCCGGGCCGCTGACAGGGCGGCCAAGAGAGTGGCCAGCGCGAAAGGCAAAAAGGCCACCCCGGCCCGTAACGGGGTGTAGCCGTTTACCTGTTGCAGGTACAACGAAAGGAAGAAAAATGCGCTGAAGATCGACGCGCCTATCGCTATGGCTACGCCATTGGCGGCGTTGAGCGAACGCCGCCGGAACACGCCGAGAGGCACGAGCGGGTATGCCGCCAGACGGGCTTCGACCAGAAGGAACAGGCCGAGCATGGCGATCCCGACGGCCAAGACGGAAATGGTCCGGGCCGAGCCCCAGGGGTGCGTGCCCGTGCTCACGATCCCGTACACGAGGACGGTCATCCCGGCGGTGAGCAACACCGCTCCGGGCACGTCGAGGCGCCGGGCGCCGCCAGCGGCCCTGGACTCCGACAGCGCCCAGACGGCGCCGGCGAGGAGGACAATACCGACCGGGACGTTGACGAACAGCACCCATCGCCAGCTGAAGAGGTCAGTGAGCAGGCCGCCCGCGAGTACGCCGACGGCACCCCCGCTGGCAGCGGTGGCGGACCAGGCACCGAGAGCCCGGCGCCGTTCGGCCGGGCCCGGGAAAGTGGTCGTGAGCAGGCTCAGGGTGGCCGGCGCCAACACCGCCCCGGCCGCACCTTGAAGGGCGCGGGCCGTGATGAGCCAGGCCCCGCTCTGGGCCAGTCCTCCGAGCAGGCTAAAGGTGGTGAACAGCCCCACCCCTATCAGGAACACCCGCCGGCGTCCGAAAAAGTCGGCGGCCCGGCCACCGAGCATGAGCAGGCCGGCGAAGGTGAGGGTGTAAGCATCTACGACCCACTGCAGCCCGCCTGTCGAAAGGTCAAGGCCGGCCTTCATCCTCGGCAGTGCCACGTTGACAATGGATATGTCCAGCACCACCATGAACTGGGCCAGGCAGCACACGGCCAGGGGGGCCCAGGCCGGTACTGTTTTCGCCGTCTTCCGGGCCCGAGAACGGGCCCAAGGGACGATAGTTTGAGCCGGTCCGCCATTGGCTCTTTGGCGCCCG
>DATJUH010000146.1:0-3543 GCA_035502515.1 Acidimicrobiales bacterium | reverse complement strand
GACGCCCGGCGAAACCAGCTTCGCGTCCTCGGAGCCGAGATCCTCGTTTACGACTGGCGGGCAGTAATGGAGGGCACGGGTGGCATCCTGGTACGAGAGGTGAAGGCGATATTGGCCAAAAAATCGGCCGGCGACAATCGTCCAGCCCTCACCCCTTAACCCAGCAGAGGATGGCATCCTGATCACGTTGCGCCACCCTCGCTGGGCGGCGCAGCCCGACGCCCGCGTTCGTCGTCCTACCCAAGATGTGGGCTTTTAATAGCCGAAGGTCAAGCACGTTCAACTATCTAACGCCTTTCTCAAGCGGGCGACGCGCTCGCGATCGAGCGAGTACCACACCCACTTGCCCCGGCGGTCGCCGTGGACCAGCCCGGCCTCACCCAGGATCCGGAGGTGGTGGGAGATCGTCCCCTGGCTTTTGCCGAGTGGCCCGATGAACTCGCACACGCATAGCTCACCCTCGGGGGCAGCCGCGAGCATGGACAGGAGCCGGAGCCGGACGGGGTCGCTGAGGGCGTGAAAACCGGCAGCCAGCCCGAATGCGTCGGCCGGCGCCAGCGGGGCAAAAAAGACCGAGGGGCAACACTCCTCGGTCACCTCAATAATGGCTTTGGCCCGGCGCATCCAATCTCCCATTGACAACTGTTAATGCATCGGCGATCATCAATGTATCGACCAGTGTCGATGCTACCAGGAGGTTCCGCCAATGTCACGAGTTCAGCTCGCCCTCAACGTCTCTGACGTAAACGCCAGCATCGAGTTCTACCGCAAGTTGTTCGGAGCGGAACCGGCCAAAGTGCGGCCCGGCTACGCCAATTTCGCTGTCAGCGAGCCGCCGCTGAAGCTCGTCCTCATCGAAGACGGCCAGAGCCGGGGGCGAGGAGTGGCGGGGGCGCTCAACCACCTCGGGGTCGAAGTGGGAACCCCTGAAGAAGTCCGCTCTGCCACCTCCAGGCTGGCTGCCGCAGGGCTCGACCCGGACGTTCAAGAAGAGACCACTTGCTGCTACGCCGTCCAGGACAAGGCGTGGGTCGATGACCCTGACGGCGCCCCTTGGGAGGTCTACACGGTGCTGGCCGACGCCCCGGCCGAGACCAGCCTGGGGTGCTCCACCGAGGCGTGCGCCCCTGAGCCGGCCATGGTCGACGTTGCCGGCGCCGGGCGTCCGTGCTGTTGAGCTTGGCCCGTGCCAGAAGCTCGTTTAGACCGGCAACTGTTGGCCGAGTACATAGGCAGCGCTCTCCTGGCGGCGGTGGTGATCGGCTCGGGGATTGCCGCCCAACACCTTTCGCCCGGGGAAACGGGCCTGGAGCTGTTGGAGAACGCGGCTGCCACCGGGGCCGGCCTCTACGCCCTGATCTTGGTGTTCCTCCCCATCTCGGGCGCCCATTTCAACCCGATCGTGTCGGCCGTTGACGCCGCGTTGGGTGGGCGCAACTGGCGCAGGGCAGTTGCCTACATGCCGGCCCAGGTGGCCGGGTGCGTCTCGGGGGCGGTCTTGGCCAACCTGATGTTCTCGGGCCCAGCCGTGACCATATCCACCCGCGACCGGGCCAGCGGCGCCCATTTCCTGTCCGAGGTGGTGGCCACCGCGGGCCTGCTGCTGGTCATCTTTGCGTTGGCCCGCACAGCCAGGACCGCGACCGTGGCTGCCGCGGTAGGCGCCTACATCGGGGCCGCGTACTTCTTCTGCAGCTCGACCAGCTTCGCCAACCCCGCCATCACCATTGGCCGGATGTTCTCCAACACCTTCGCCGGCATCGCCCCCTCGTCGGCGCCAGCCTTTATCGGCGCTCAGATCCTGGGCGGGGTGGTGAGCTTCGGCACGATCAAGCTGCTCTACCCCGAGGTGACAACTGTCCCGGTTCCTGGTGATATGCCGCTCCAGGCATCCACAGCGGGTTCGCTGGCGAGTACGGCCGGGCCCGACGGACCGGTGGAGAGGCTGTGACCTCCGGCCCGTCGAGGCCGGTTGTCCTGTTTCTCTGCGTTCATAACTCGGGACGGAGCCTGGCCGCCAAGGTCCTCTTGGACCACTACGCCCAGGGTCGGGTACTGGTTCTTTCCGCCGGGTCAGAACCGGCGGAGCAGTTGAACCCATCGGTCGTGGCCGTGCTCAGGGAGCGTGGCCTCGACCCCTCCCTGGAGTTCCCCAAGGCGCTCACAGATGCGGACGCCCGGGCTGCCGATGTCGTAGTCACCATGGGCTGTGGGGACAGCTGCCCCTACTACCCGGGCAAGACCTACCTCGACTGGGACCTCCCCGACCCCGCCGGCCAGCCCATCGACATCGTCCGCCCCATCGTCGGTGAGATAGACCGACGGGTTAAGGGGCTGCTGGCCGAACTGGACCAGAGCGCACCATCATCGCCACCGGATTGACTAAACCTCAGAGATCTGGGATCCGCTGGGCCCGGACGAAGGGCTACGTCCTGGCCGCCCGTTCGGGGACGGTTGTACCGAAAGGTTCGGCCGAAATGAGGGGCCCCACCGAGAACGGCCGGCGGTCGGCTAGGAAGGGGTAGGCCTCCCGCGCCCCCCGTACCCGGGCCGCGCTTACGTCCACCAGCAACGTCTCCTCCTCCTCACCCGCCTCGGCCAGCACCTCGCCCAAGGGGCCAACCGCTATGGTCCCGCCCGAATAGACCACTCCCCCGCCAGTGCCCACCCGGTTGGTGGCCAGTACGTACGCCTGGTTCTCGATGGCGCGCGCCACCGCCAACGCCCGGAAATGAGCCTGCCGGGATGCAGGCCAGTTGGCCACGACCAGGTAGCAATCACTGGACGCCGCCGCCGCCCAGAAGAGGTCGGCAAAGCGTAGGTCGTAGCAGACAAACGGCGTAACTGCGGTCTCCTGCCAACGGAAGGTGGAGACCGAGGACCCGGCGGCGTAATGCTTGTCCTCGCCCCCGTACGAGAACGGATGGACCTTGTCGTAGCCGACCGTCCTCCCGTCGGGGAAGGCGCACAGGAACCGGTTGACGGGCCGGGCGCTCGAGTTTTCCCGCAAAGGCAACGACCCGCACACCGCCGCCCCCGTCCCGGCCGCCATATCGAGCAGGAACCTCACACCCACGGCATCGCCGGAGGGTTGGGCAATCCTTTCTGCTGCCATGGAAAAACCGGTGGCGAACATCTCCGTCAGCACGACGAGGTCCGCTCCCCGGGCGGCCGCCTTCACCAGCGGCTTCAGGTGGCTGCAGGTCGCGGCCGGGTCTTCGAAGGCCACGTCGTGCTGGACCAGGGCGACCTTCACCATGACCCCCGCCCATGAAGCCCGCCCAGGCGCTCGACGGCCTCCTCGATAGCAGACCGGCGCTTGCAAAAAGCGAACCGCACCCGGTTTCGTCCAGCTTCGGGGTCGGCATAAAAAACAGAGCAGGGCACAGCGACCACCCCGCAGCGGTGGGGCAATTCCCGGCAGAACGTGGCCCCGTCCTCGTCCGTCAGTCCCGATATGTCCACGGTCAAGAAATAGGTCCCCTCGGCGCTGGTCACGGGGAACCCTACC
The DNA here is from genome assembly GCA_035502515.1 of Acidimicrobiales bacterium. Classification (GTDB taxonomy): domain Bacteria; phylum Actinomycetota; class Acidimicrobiia; order Acidimicrobiales; family Palsa-688; genus Fen-671. The sequence continues at coordinate 32 of DATJUH010000146.1, read as the reverse complement.
TCCGCCAGTCCCTTGGCCAGAAGGTCGCGATT
>DATJUH010000145.1:0-6788 GCA_035502515.1 Acidimicrobiales bacterium | reverse complement strand
GTACTGCGCCAGGCGAAGGCCGTTTAGCCCGTTCAGGTAGGAGTTCCAATCTGTGCTGAGGGACTTGCTCCCATCGACAAATTCGTCGGACCACTGTTCGACATAGTCGCCGATGTTCGTCTCGAGGGTGGCATAAGTCTGAGAATCAGCCGGTGGCACCCAGATGCTGGAGGGCACCACTTCGCTTGGCTCGAACCCGGCGTAGAACGCCTGGGTGGCGAACTGCAGGAGTTCCTGTGCTCCGGCCGGGGTGAGCGGGCTAACGGCGACCAGGCTGCCGTTGCGCCATGCCGCGCTCTGGTCCATGGGGCCCATCTGGTTCCACCCGTCGTTCTGGTAGACGTTGGTTGAGTAGAACTCGTCGAAGTTCGTGTTGTATATCGCCTGGTTTCCGTTCAAGCCCTTCTGCCCGGGCTTGGCCGGAGTCCAGTACTTTCCTTCCGGTCCGAAGTCCATCATTTCGGTGCCGAGCGGCGTCCACAGGAAGTTCGCCAGCTTCATCAACGCCTCTTTTTGGGCGCTGTTCGCGTTGTTGGTGATGAGCATGCCCGGGGTCGCTTGCGAACCGTTGCCGTAGAATGCGGCGTAGCGGGCTCCGGACGGGCCTTTGAGCGGCGGGACCGGGAGCCACTGACCGGACTCCTCGTTCGTCGGGACTTCGCCGTTCGGGCCTCCGGCGACGAACGCGCCAGTCGATCCTGGTTGTGAAAGCTGGGTCTCCAGCTCTGTGTTGGTCTGGATCAGCGCGGAACTATTGATCAAACCGTCCTGGTATAGACCGTGTATGTACGTCAGGCCGGCGCGCCACTGGGGCTGGGCCGGTGAGAACAACAGTTTGCCGCCCGGTCCGATCTCGAAGTAGCCGCTGGCGTTTTCGCTGCCCGGGTCATAAATGAAAGAGTTCATCAACCAGGTCACAACGTCACACCCCCAGCAGGTGCTCGAACTGATCGGGCCAGCACCGGTCAACGGTGCCGTGACACCGTTGGACTTGAAGACCTCGAGCACGTGGGTCAGCTGCGCTGTCGTCGTAGGGACCGACAGGTGGTACTTGTTGAGTAACTGCGTACTGATCCAACCCTTAGTGTGCCAATTGCAGTGCCAGCAGTAGTTGAAGTAAGCGACATCGTAGATAGGGCCCTTCGGAGGTCCGGCTGCCTCCCGAGCCGTTGGATTGGCCTTCATGCCGGCGGCCACGTTGGGCGCATACTCGTTGATCAAGTTGTTGAGCGGGACCACGACCCCCTCTTGCCCATATTTCAGGATGGAGGCGAGCGGTATGCTCGGGTCAAAGAACGCGTCGGGGTACTTGCCGCTCGCCAGTAAGAGCGCCGCCTTGGTCGAAGTGTCACTGGAGGGCGCCAGTACCCAGTTGATATGCATATTGAACTTTTTCTCGACGTACTTGGTGAACCAGTTGGTATTGAGGTTGACCACGCCGGTGGACGGCGACGCGAAGATGCTCACCTGAACGGGCGCCGGCGCCGCAGATGCCGCCGCCGGAGCCGTCGAAACGGCAGCCAGCAAAGCGGTGATCCCTAAGACGGCCGTCGGAGCCCTACGCTTGTACTTGGATCGTCCCAACATTTGTTACCCCCTATCCTGTCTGGGATTGTATCGTGCCCTGAATCGCGGTTAATGGAACGTTGCTCTATGTTCTGGCTGCTGAGGCCATGGAGCAGACAGCCGGAGAAAGAAATTGGCTTAGTTGTGACCGAACTTACAGAAGTTCGTACGCTAAGAGGTTATCGTCCTCCTTTCTCACTTCGGTGCCGGGCCGGCGAAGTGGTCCTTTCGGGCGACAGTCCCGCCCCTTTTTCCTAATAGCACGGGTGACATGCAAAACGTCTCTTGCCAACTGTCAATTAAGTGCGGTGCGGGCGGTAGCGGCGACGGCTTGGAATACTGGAGGTCCGTGGAAGGCGGGCTCCAGCGCCGACGCTGATAGCTGGGCCTTCATCATCGTCGAGGCACTTCCGCATCAACCCGCTTCACTACAACGATACACTACTTGCACCTAGTGGTCCTCTGTCAAGGCACTTTGCCGGGGCTGTACCGGGATTGCGTAGCAGTGTGAGACATGATAAGGGAGGCTTGAGTGCAACGATCTAGAGTGACCATCAGTGACGTGGCGAAGGCAGCACGAGTCTCCCCGAGTACGGTGTCCAACTTGCTCAACGGCCGGGATGGCCAGATGCGGGCCAGGACCCGTACGCGCGTGTTGCGGGCGATGGAGGAGCTCGGCTACCAGCCCAGCCGGGTGGCCCGCCAGCTCCGCACCGGTGTGAGCCGCGTCATCGGGCTGGTCGTCCCTTCAGTCGCCAATCCCTTTTGGGGGAGCTTCGCCAGGGTGCTGGAGGCTGAGGCTCTCCAGTACGGCTACCAGATGTTGCTGTGCAATTCAGAGCGCCGGCCGGACCGGGAGCGGTCCTACGTCGACGAGTTGTGGGCCGACGGTGTGCGCACGGTAGTGCTCGGCACCTCATTGCCGTCCCTTTCTCACCTGGTCCCGGCGATCGAGCGGGGCCTCTGCCTGATCGCGCTCGACCGGGAGGCTCAACCGGATGACCCGCCTCTGGTGAGCGTGAGCGTCGACAACCGCCTCGGCGCCCGGCTGGTGACTGGCCACCTGGTCTCCCTGGGCCACCGCAGGATCGGCTTCGTATCGGGTGCTTTAGCCACGGTCAGTCGCCGGCAGCGCCTGGCCGGGTACAGGGACGCCCTGGCCGAGGCCGGCCTCCCTCTGGACGACAACCTGGTCTGGGCCGGAGGAGGGCCGGACGGGTATGGCGACGTGGAGGGCGCAGAGCTAGGCAGGAAGGCAATGGCGGAGGTCCTGCAGTTGCCTGAGCCGCCCACCGGCCTGGTGACGATCAACGACATGTACGCCATCGGAGCTATTGCTGCGGCCCAAGAACGGGGGGTAGCGGTGCCCAAGGACGTGTCCGTCGTGGGCTTCGACGACATCGTGCTGGCCGGCTTGTACAACCCGCCTCTCACCACTGTGCGTCAACCCCTCGAGGAGATGGCGCGCCTGGTACTGGGCTTCGTACAGAGAGCCTATGGCGCGTCATCGGAAACCCTGTCATCTTCGATCGTCGTCGGCCCCCAACTGGTCGTAAGAAGCTCCTCGGGCCCGCCCAGGAGTGGTGGGCGGCAGTTCAATCGGTCACGCGGTGAGCGACCGCGTGATGCAATAGACCGGGTGGCACGCACCATGCCGGTCCAGCGTCGACGAGTTTCTTTTGAAAGAGAGGATCGTCGTTGAGTCTTAAAGGGCAATGTCGTCCAGAGTTTTCAGCTGGTGGGCGGGCCGGGTCCAGGGTCGGTCGCTTCGTTCCCGGATTGGTGCTGAACAGCTGGTTTCATGGCCCGAGGGTGACGGCACGTTGGTGTGAGAGAAAACGACAACGAAATGAGGTAGCACGATGAATATGCTGGTTTCCGAAGGCAAAGCAGAAGTGGCCGAAGGCTGGGAGCCGCTCGCGCCACGAGAGGCTCTGCGACCGGAGTTCAAGGTCGAGGGTGAGCGGCTGGCGATCAGCGGCGCCGGCAATGCTCACGAATTCGGCTATTGGCGCCGTGCAGTGCCGGTGACGGGCGGAGGCGACTACCGGCTCCAGGTCCGCTTTCGTACCAGTGGCGAGGTCGACATCCCTCTCAACGTTTTGAACATGGTCGTGTGGACCGAGCCGGGTGCCGAGCGCCGGTCGTCTCCGCACGACCACATCAGCCACCTCTGGCGCTCGGACGGCTTCGTGTGCGGCGAGGGACGGTTCTCGGTGCCTGCGCGAGCGACACTGGCCGAGATCCAGCTCGGTTTACGCTTTGCCCCCAGGGGGACCGTCGAATGGGACATCGTCGAGCTAACTCCCTGCGAACCGGCCGACCCACGCCCTGTGCGGGTTACGGCCGTGCGCTGGCACGGCGCGGAGGGAGCCGGCCTGGAGGTCAACCGGGAGGCGCTGGCCGGGCTCGTGGACCAGGCCGCCAGCCAGGCGAGCGACCTCGTGTTGCTGCCGGAGTACGCGGTGCACAGCAGGAGCGCCCCGGCCGGCGTCGAGGTAAGCGAGCTAGTCCCTGACGGGCCATCGTCGGAGGTGTTTGCTCACAAAGCAAAAGAGCACGAGATCAACATTTGTGCCAACTTGGTCGAGCGGGACGGCGACCTCATCTTCAACACGGCCGTCCTGTTTGACCGCCAAGGCAGCATGGTGGGCCGCTATCGCAAGGTCCATCCGTATTGGCCCGAGGAGGTTTGGGGTGGTGTGACCCCAGGCGACGACCTCCCCGTTTTCCCTCTCGACGTCGGGACCGTGGGCATTATGACGTGCTACGACTCCTGGTTCCCGGAGGCGAGCAGGCTACTGGCGTTGAGGGGCGCGGAGCTCATCTTGTTCCCCTCAGCCGGGTACGAGCCGTCCCTGCTGCCGGCGAGGGCGATCGACAACCGCTGCTACGTCGTGGCCTCCTCGCTGGACAGTCCGGCCATGATTGTCGACACGCTCGGGCATACATTGGCGGCCACTTCGGATGGCATTGCCACCCTGACGGTCGACCTGGCCCGTCGGCCGACGCCCCACGCCAATGCCGGCGGGTCGCTGAACTCCTCGCCAGGAGGACGCCGCTCGATGCGCCACGCCGCGTCGTGGGCTGTATACGAGGATCTTCTCTCCGAGGTCCGCAACTGGGACGACCGCGAAGATGCCGGGTTCGTTTGGGCCGCGCCCGCAACGGCTAAGCGGCTAAGCCAATTGGGCCAAGTCGTCGGGTGAAGCAGTAGTTCTGTAATGAACCAGAACTGAAGGAGCACCTGTCGTCGCGGCTGGAGCGCGCGTACTGCAAGGGCAACGACCGGGCCAGTCCACGAAGAGTGCTGACACCTCTGGGACCCTAAAGTGTGCCGGACTAAGGAGGAAGCAAATGGCGAGCATCTGGGTCACCGGGTCGTCAGCCGGCATAGGCCAGGAAACGGCTTTAGCCCTCGTCAATTTCGGCCACCGGGTCGTACTCCACGCTCGCAGCGACGAGCGGGCAGCCGATGCTCAAAAGGGAGTCCCAGGTGCGGCGGCAGTCGTAATTGGCGATCTTTCCTCCCTCGACGAAACCCAGGCCCTGGCCGAGGCGGCTCAGCAGCAGGGGCCGTTCGACGCGGTGGTCCACAACGCAGGGATCGGGGGTGGCAACGGCAGAAGGGTGCTCACCGCAGATGGGCTCGACCCGATATTCCAGGTGAACGTGCTCGCACCGTACGTGCTCACCGCGCTCATGCTGCCTCCTGGGCGGCTGGTCTACTTGAGTTCCGGCCTTCATTACCAAGGGGTCTTCGAGCCTGACGACCTGGAGCGACAACGGCGCCCGGGCGACGGCATGAGGGCCTACTGCGACGCAAAACTTTGTGACGTGCTCTTGGCTTTTGCCGTAGCCAGGCTCTGGCCGTCCACGGTGTCAAATGCGGTTGACCCCGGATGGGTCAGGACGCGTATGGGCGGTCGCGGCGCACCGGGCCCGGTCTCGCGCGGGGCGGAGACCCCCATCTGGCTGGCCACCAGCGCCGAGCCCTCGGCCCTCCTGTCGGGCCGCTACCTAAAGGACCGCCAGCCGGTGCCGGCTAACCCGGCCGCCTACGACCAAGGGCTCCAGGACGCTCTTTTGCGGGGATGTGCCGCTTTGAGCGGGGTCCCGTTCCCCGCATAGGCGACGCCGCTCGGGCGCTGGTCCCGTTCAGTTCCCGAAGGCTGGCTCCGACACAGGCCGGGCGCGGACCCCGGGTGGAATTGCCGCTTGCCACCGGCCCCTTTTTGTGATATCACTTTGATATAGACAACCGGAGTGGTGCCAGCTGCGGGCGCAGATGGCTGATTTTGCCGGGCGGTCTCCGGCACGCCGATGACCGGTGTCGGTGATCGGTGGCCGCTAACCGCATGGCCGGCAGAAAGGAGAACAACGTTGTCAGCAACGCTGAGGCTGAGACGCGATGGTGTCGGCATCGAGCTTCGAAGGGGCGGCTTCGACGTGACCGTCGATGGGGACATGCTGGGCTCGATAGAAAAAGAAGGGACGCACGAGGTGCCGCTCGGCCCGGGGCGCCACACACTCAGGGTCAGCGCCGGCCGCTACTCGAGCCACGAGCGCTCCTTCGAGGCCGCCGACGGCGACGTAGCCGACTTCTCCCCGTTCTCCGCTTCTCCTCGTTCTCCCCATTCTCGGTGCAATCGGCGTTTCTCGTCGCGCTTTGATGCCCTTTTTGCATTGGATCGCGACGAAATCGCTGCTCTGCACCGAGAAGGCGGACCTTTCTCGATGGCGAGACCGCCGGCCCGGCTCCGGCGCTGTCACGGCGCCATGATGTGGCCCCGGTACGTCTTGTCCATCTTCAAGCCCGACCTTGGTATCTCTTTGAAGCAGGAGTGAGCAGCATGCGAAAAACCCGATTTGCCCTCATCGGTTTGGCTACCGCCATCGTCGCCGTGAGCACACTGGGGCCGCCCGTCTCAGCGGCGCCGACAACGCTCGGACCATCTTCTTCGAGCGAGACGTGCGCCTGGCCTTGGGCCTTCCGGGCGCAGGACGACAATCAGTTCTTCCCGGACTCGGCGGCTGCGTACTGGGCCGAGCCAATCGTGGGCCCGTCCGCCGGCATCACCGCCAGCGGGACCTACCCCGACTCGCGCTACTTCTCCCTGAGCGTCTACACGCGCTACGGGACACCGTTCGACGTCAACGGCGTGAGTTCTTCCCTGCCGGACTACCGCATAGCGCCGGAGCAGGGGAGCACCAACCCCTGG
>DATJUH010000144.1:0-6570 GCA_035502515.1 Acidimicrobiales bacterium | reverse complement strand
GTGCCGGCACACGGCCTTGTCCTCGGTGGTGCCGTGGGCCAGCGACAGGGGTACCTTGTTGCCATCTTCGTCGATGCCCAAGGCCCCGACCATCGCTTCATCGGCCAGGCCGAAGCCGTCGATGTAGACGACCAGCCAGCGCCGGTCACCCAGCGGCCGGGAACGGAACTCGGCCAGGCGAGCTTTGGTGCTCTCCACGAAGCGGCGTGATACAGCTGATTTTGAAGTGGCCGACGATGCCTGGTCGACCTCGGGGCCGGCCGGCTCCAGCACCGTCCCATAGGCGCGGGCCGGTACGCTGAGACGACGAAAAATAACGTTCCGGCTTTACCATAAACTCCAGTAGCACTTGGGGAACCAGCCCCGGATTTTTCCCGCCACTGCTCGTCACTTATCGGGGCGCCGCCAGGCACCATGCCCTCGGCCCGGGCCCGGGGCGGTGTACTTGACCACGGTGCCGCGGTCGATGCCGAGGCTCCGGCCACCTGGGTATAGGAACGGCCCGCGTACCAGTGGGCCATGATCTCGACCTGACCACGGCCAGGCCAGCACTGAACTCCTGGGGGGTGGTGACCCATGTCCAGCCGATGACTCGTGTAGAGGTCTGCAACTCGAGGATGCCCTTACGGCAAATCGTCAGGTGTCATCGAATCTATGAGATCGCGGAGGCCGCTGGGCACAAGGCGGGGATGGCTAGCATGCGGGTCACGCCAATAAGCCCGGACCATGCTTGTTTTCGGATGGTCCCGAACGCGCCAAACAGGGATATTGTAAGCCGCGAGGTCGGCGAGGTCAGCACCATAGACAAAGACGATCTCGTGCCGGACTTCGCTCCTGTACTCGAATCGGTTCTCCAGCACGCCAAGGAGGTGAAGGCTCTGGAGTTCTAAACCAAATTCCTCAAGGAATTCGCGTCGGGCCGCCTCGGATGAGTGCTCTCCAAACTCGACAGTTCCTCCAGGGGGCCGTTCGAAGGAGCCCTCAAGACCTGGCTCACCCGTCACGAGGAGCGCTCCATCTACCGGCCGGCGGACTATAACCATGGCCTTAACTGATATTCCATGCGCAATATCCATTAGACTACTGGTCACATTGCATTTCCACAACCAGCAGTACGTCGCCGGTTTGGGATAAGTTTGCCTCCGAAGGTGGACACCATCCATGGTCAGTCCGCCGACCCTTGGTTGCCGCGGTATTTCGGACAACAAGACCCGATATTATCGGCGTCCAGGAGGCCCTCTTCCGACAATTGCAAGAAATGGTAGAGGATATGGACAGACGGTATGAATGGATAGGCCTCGGACGGAGTGGGGGCGGCTCTGGGCGTCAACTGTCCGCAAAAAAGGGCCGATTTTGGAGCACGCGGCGCTCAGTTGGGTGAAACCGCTCTCGCGAGTCTTCGCAGCCGATCCAGGAGGATGCCGTCTCTTAGACCTAAGGCTTAGGAGCGTCCGGGTGACCGGCACGACCAGGTCTGAACGAGGTAGCGTCCATGAGCCCGCTATGGCATCGACGAAGCCGCCCAGCAGTCTTCGCCCCCGCCAGAGGATGGTCCGTGCCCTCGAGGCATCCGGCGCTATCCGGGACGCCCGGGTCAGGCTCTCCTTCCTAGCCGAGCCCCGGGAGCGTTATGTCCCCGAAATCACCCAGCGCGACGGTCTAGAGGCCGTGTACCGGCCCGAGGCTGCGCTTGTGACTGTCAGGGACAGCAACGGTGCAACGCTCAGCTCCGCGTCGGCACCCGGTGTGATGGCGCCGATGCTCGAGGCTCTGGGCCTGAGGCCGGGCCTCCGGGTACTGGAGATCGGGACTGGGACAGGGTACAACGCGGCCCTCCTCAGCCGCCTGGTGGGGGACGCAGGCAAGGTCACCTCGGTCGAAGTCGACCCCGGCATCGCCCGTCAGGCCCGGCGCCACTTAGCCGAGGGTGGCCACCGGGTGCGGGTTGTGGTCGGTGACGGGAGGACGGGGTGGCCCTCGGCTGCTCCTTTTGACCGTATTATCGCCACCGCTAGCTCCAGTTACGTCCCGCTGGCGTGGCGCGACCAAGTAACAGACGGTGGGCTGGTTGTCCTCCCCCTCGGGTTCGGGGCCGGGTTCGAGACGCAGGCCATCGTCAGCCTGAGGCGCGACGGCGACGTCTTCAGGTCGACGGTCGTTTTCCCGGGCGGGTTCATACCACTTAGGGCTACTGGCGATACCCATAGTCCAATCGCCGCGCCGCCGTCGCTGACCGCCTCGACTACCTCGGGGGCAAAAGGGTCGACATTGGCTCGGTTGACCGGGCCACCGCTGGGGCGCCTGTCCGAGGCCCACCGCCGGAGGCTTCTCAGTAATGTCCTGTCGCCAGCGCGCTCCTTGAAAACCTTCGCAGCCTCTCACACCCCGGGGCTCCTCCTGTTCCTCTCGCTCCACCCCGCTGCTCAGACTGTCCGGTGCAGCTTTGGGAGCCGGTTCGGGGTTGGTGTCGTAGGAGCCCGGGGCAATAGCTTCGCCGCCCTCACTTGTACTGTTGGCAAACCGGGGCGTGTCGAAGCTTGGGGCGATGCAGCCGCAGAAGGCACGCTGGGGGCCCTCATCGACGAATGGCGTCGCGCCGGCAAGCCCGCCCTCGGCAACCTGGCCGTCACGATCGATTACGAGAGCGCCGAACTGCCGGCGCGACCATCTTGGCTGCGGCTGCGGACACCTGAGGGCGCGGTTTCGTTGAACTGGGAGTGGCACACTGGCAAACGATGATCACGGTTGAGCTGCGTGACAACTCCGTTGACAACGTGGCGCTGGCCGTGATCCGTGAGATCGCCATGGCGACAATTAGTGAGGTGTCCGCACTACTTCCAGCTCTCAGTGACGACATCGTGCTCGGTGTGGGATCAGGTGACCAGGTGATCCCAGAGACAGGCGAGGTGGGGGCCTCTGCAGAACCGGGACGGATCGAGTGGTCCGCAGATCCGAGCCGGCCGGGCGGGATCGAAGGGGTAGCGAGACGGCAACTCCGTCCCACGCTTTTCCATGAGCTTCATCATCAGGCGCGGGGATGGGTGATCCGAGGGGGCCCCCGACCGACCTCCTTCATTGAGGCTCCAGTCTGCGAAGGCCTAGCTACTGCCTTCGAGCGCGACGCTGCCGGTCGCCGGCCTCCTTGGGCGGAATATCCCATCGAGGTCGACCACTGGGTGGAGGAGCTGATGGCGTTGCCGATGACGGCGGACTACGCCGAGTGGATGTTCCAGCATCCCGACGGACGACGCTGGATCGGTTACCGAGCCGGTACCTACATTGCCGACCGAGCCATGGAGGCCTCCGAGCTGTCCGCCGCCGAGTTGGCGACAACCCCCACCGCTCAAGTTCTCGAGTTGGCTGGGTACGGCTCGGACGCGCGCTAATTCGTCCTCCGGGTAGAGGTGCTTGATGTCGGTTTTTGCTTTGCACTGGGGCTTCGAGGCTGTGCAAAAACGTCCGTTTATGAGACCAACTACTAAGCAGACTTCGCTGGTCGGTTGCTCTCCTCTGCGCCAAGTAGGCGTATCTTCCGTCTGCCCTTGACCACGTTGACCTCTAAAGCGCCACCGAGCGCGTGGACGTACTGGTCCAGAACGTCGATTGTCACGTTGTGCGAGCGCTCGATCGCAGCCACCCGTGGCTGCGATACGCCTATGAGCTTCGCTAACTCTCGCTGGCTGAGGCCCGCTCTCTCGCGGAGCCCTGTCAGTTTGTTGGCCAGTAGTAGCTCCTGTTCTATCTCTGCGACGCGCTCGTCGGCACCTTCGGCAGCGAGCACTCGCTTTTCCCATTCCCGTGTAGTCATCGTCTCCTCTTTCGTTGTCCACTGCCTTCTTGGCGACCAGCAGCCTTTGTGGTCTCGAGCCTCCGGAGGTGGGCGTCGTACCGCTCGTCAGCCATGGGCACGTTCGCCCGGTACCACTGCGACCAGTCGCCGCTCTTGTCCCCACCTACCAGGAGGACCGCTCGCCGCTCCGGGTCGAAGACGAAGAGCACCCTTACCTCAGTCCGGCCCGTCGACCCCGGTCGCAGTTCCTTCATATTCTTGTGCCGGCTACCCTTCACCGTGTCGACCAGCGGCCGTCCGAGGGTGGGGCCGTAGCTCCTCAGGACCCGGATGGCAGCTAATAGGGCCTCGGCGTCGGGCTGGGAAAGCGAACCTGCCCACGTCTGGAACACAGGGTCAAAGTCCACCTCCCACGATCGCCTGGGCATCTGATAACAATATCATTATCGCCCGGTAAGAGGCTCATGCTGTGCGCACCTCATAGGCTTACCGACGTCCACGATTGAGACGTCCCGAAAACGGCCGTTTTTGGTACAGCAATGCCCGCCCCAAACGTGCGGGCCGCGGGGAAGGGGCGAAAAGCCGCCACTTATCAGCACGATTCAGGTTGTTGAGAAGTGTCCCCCGCATCTCTTCACAAGCCGTGCCCAAAAACAACGTCCCATCCACCACTCCTTTCACCCTTTTTGGCACGCTAGCGGGATGGGAGACCTCCTCGGCTACGCCAGGGTCAGTACCACCGAGCAGAAGGCCCATCTGCAGACCGACGCACTGAAAAAGGCCGGCTGTATGAGGGTGTGGACGGACAGGGCCTCCGGCTCACTTGACCACCGCCCCAAACTGGAAGCGGTCCTCGACCACCTCCGCCTGGGCGACACGCTCGTGGTGTGGCGCCTGGACCGCCTCGGGCGCAACCTGCGCCACCTGATCGCCACCGTGAACGACCTGGCCGCAGCCGGCGTGGGCTTCAAAAGCCTGACCGAAGGCATCGACACGACGACGCCGGCGGGACGGCTGACGTTCCATTTGTTCGGGGCGCTGGCCGAGTTCGAACGAGAGCTCATCCGGGAACGCACGGTTGCAGGCCTGGCCGCGGCCCGGGCTCGTGGCCGCAGTGGCGGTCGGCCGCGGCTTATGACCCCCGAAAAACTGGCTGTGGCCCGCCACATGTACGACAGCCGAGAGCACACTTTGGCCGCCATCGGGGCCGTCGTCGGGGTCAGCCGCTCCACCCTCTACCGGTACTTGGGCGACCAGGGACGTCCTGAGCTGTCCTCTCCGAAGGGCCATGAAGAGACGAGGGCGAACAGGGTCGGTCCAAAGCCCCCCACTGGGAAGCGGTTGCTAGGCCGCCAGTTACCAGACAGTCGGGACAAGGCCCGACCTCGTGATGCGCCTGTCCCTCGTGACAAGAGGCAGCGCTCGGACCCTCGCCGTGGCCACGATCAGCCGGTCCCACGGGTCCGGTAGCGCCGCTCTTCCGATGCGGTTCGACTCCACGATCGCCGCGGTGATCCCGGCGACCCTGAAGCCCGACCCTCTTTTGCGCACAAGTCGTACGATCTGGTCCACCTCGGAGGCCGATACGGCTCCTGTTGTCTGGCTGACGTACCAAACGTCGATAAACGAGGCGACGCTCACGACCGCCTCGCCGGCAGCCTCTGCTCCAGCGATGGCGTGCATTGCCGGAGCGGAAATTGACCGGTCGTTGTTGAGGTACCAGACCAGGGCGTGGGTGTCGGCTACGACGGCCACGCCGCGGGCTCGGCGTCTGATGCCGCTCGACGGCTTGCCTCGTCGAACGCCTTCTGAGAGACACGGTGAGAAAGCTGGAGCGCCCCGCGCAAGCTTTGTCGCTCACCTAAGGCCCGTGGCGGCTGGCCCGTGGTGACCAAACGGAGCTGCAGGCGGTCACCCGGGTGGGCGCCGAGCGAGGCCACTTCGTCCGAGGGGATCACGGCCGTGCCCTCGTCAGTGACTTCGGCATGCACCATCTGGTTGCCCATGGGACAAGGGTACTTGGGGCCACCCGTGCCCCGAAGATGCCCGTTGTCCCCATGGCCGAGGAACGGCCTTGTTGTCGCGGTACCAAGCTCCCAAGCCGCGCGGTGCCTCCCCCCCGTTGCGCTCACCCCCCAGGGGCGAGCGCTCCGAGTGGAGGCCGAGACCGCGGCGGTACCTGGTACGGCTCCAGGGTCCGCTGCGAAAAACAGGCTTGGCGCGGTCGAACCCGGTCCTCGAAAGATGGTCAACTAGTCTTGACCAATACGAGGTGCCCTAGTAGCGTTGAAGGCATGGGACGCTTCTTGGACGACCTGCCCGGCCACGAGGGTTGGGCTGGCCGCCGCCTAGCTGACGGGACGCTCACCTCACAGTTCCTCGTCGAGGGCGAGTTCTTGGGCCACCGGCCCTGTTGCTCGTGCGGGTGGATCGGGGCGAAGGAGTTCCCCCCCACCGACCTGGGTGAGCAGGACGCCCTCTCCTCCTGGGAAGCAGAGCACGCCGGCCCGCTGGCGGCCCTCAGCGTCCCCGCTGCCCTCGAGGAGCTGCAGCGGGAACTCACCAACGGCCTCCTGGAAGTAGCCGAGGACCGCCCCCTGGCCGCCCTGGCCCAGCTCCGGCGGCTGCGGGAGTGGTGTGACCGCCAGGGCGACCGGGCCGCCAGGCAAGCCCGCGAGCAAGGGGCCGGGTGGGCCGAGGTGGGGCGGGCCGCCGGCGTCAGCGCCCAGGGTGCCCAGCAGCGCTGGGGCAAGGCCGGGTGATGTTCGAGCAGTGAAAGT
>DATJUH010000143.1:0-7126 GCA_035502515.1 Acidimicrobiales bacterium | reverse complement strand
TGGTTCGAGGGCGGTACCACCGATTCGTACGGCCCGACGCTGCAGGTTTTACGGGAGGGGCTCGGCATGGTACGGGCCAGCTTCTGCCCTCACTACGACTCGGGAGACCAGCGCCGGCCCCTTTACCACGGCGCCCTGCTGGAGGGAACGCTGCCTGACGGTTACGCGGCCTGGGACCGGGCCGGGCTGCGGTTCGATGCCGCCGGCCATCTGATGGAGGCGGTCACGTCTCAGCCGGGCGCCCGGGCGCTTTCGGTCTACGTGAGGGACGGCGAGGTGGTCGAGGACGACCTTCCCTGTCGCCTCCTGCGGGCCAGGCCGGTCTCGCGTCCCACCGGCTGGTAGCGCCGGGTTCATCTCAAAGGGCGGCTCCCCTCAAAGGACGGCGCCGAGCTGCCACGGGGTGAACTCTTCGTCCCCGAACCCGAGATCCTCGCTCTTGCTCCGCGCGCCCGAGGCGACCGCCAGGACGAGGTCGAATATCTCCCGGCCGCAACCTTCCACCGATGTCGTCCCGTCGAGGATGGCGCCGCAATTGACGTCCATGTCCTCTGACATGTGCTCGTAAGTACCGCTGTTGGTGCACAGCTTCAGGCACGGCGCCGGCTTGGAGCCGAACACCGACCCACGGCCCGTAGTGAAACAAACGACGTTGGCGCCGCCGGCCACCATCCCGGTGACCGAGACCGGGTCGTAGCCCGGAGTGTCCATGAACACAAAGCCTTTGGTGGTGATCGGTTCGGCGTACTCGTACACGGCGGCCAGGTCCCGGCTTCCTCCTTTGGCTACCGCGCCCAGGGACTTTTCCAGGATGGTAGTGAGGCCGCCTTCCTTGTTGCCCGGGGACGGGTTGTTGTCCAGGCTGGCGCCGCAGCGCTTTACATAGTCCTCCCACCACCGGATGCGCTCGATGAGGCGCTCGCCCACCTCCCGGCTCGTTGCTCGCCGGGTCAGCAGGTGCTCGGCCCCGTAGATCTCGGGGGTCTCGCCCAGCACCGCCGTCCCTCCGGCCTGGACGAGCAGGTCGGCCGCCACTCCCAGGGCCGGGTTGGCCGTTATGCCGGAGTAGCCGTCCGACCCACCGCATTCCAGTCCCAGCACCAGCTCGCTGGCCGGCACTGGCTCGCGTTCAGCTTTGTTCGCTTCCTCGGCCAGGTCGCGCAGGCGGGCGGTCGCCTCGCGCACGGTGGCCCGGGTGCCGCCCATCTCCTGGATGGTCATGGACAGCAAAGGGGTGGTCGAAGGCAGCTCGAAGCCCTCGGCCAGGGAACGGACCTGGTTGACCTCGCAGCCGAGGCCGAGCACGAGGATGCCGGCGAAGTTCGGGTGGTTGGCATAGCCGCTCAACGTCCGCCGGAGGAGGTCGAAGGCCTCCCCGGACCCGGCCATGCCGCAACCGGACCCGTGCGTTAGCGCTACCACCCCGTCCAGGTTGGGGTAGCCGGCCAGAAGTTCCGATCCTTCCTGGAACTGGCCCGCCACCATGCGCGCCACCGTGGCCGAGCAGTTGACGGACGTCAGGATGCCCAGGTAGTTCCGGGTGGCCACCTGACCGGTGGCCCGGACGATGCCGTCGAAGGTCACCGGCTCGGCCGGGGGGCCCGGGTCGCCCTTGGCGTCGGCCCCGAAGGCATAGTCGCGCTCGAATTCGGCGAAGGCCAGGTTATGTGCATGCACGTGGTCCCCGGCCACGATGGGACGAGTGGCCACCCCGATGACCTGCCCGTACTTGTGCACCCGGCTGCCCTCGGGGATGTCTCGCACGGCCACTTTGTGGCCGGCAGGCACGTCGTCGCGAAGGCGCAACTGAGCCTCGCCGGCAACGAGGTCGGTCCCGGCCGGTAACGCCCGAGCGAGGATGGCGACGCTGTCGTCGGGCCGGAGGAGCAAGCAGGTGTGGAGAGCGGTGGTGGTCACAACAAGCATGCTATTGCCACGAAGCGGGCAGCCTACGAGAGACGCTCGGCCAGGTAGGCCAGCGAGAGCGGGTAGCGGTACTCGATGCGGCCATGGGTGCCGTCGAACAACTCGAAATGGACATCACTGACCCCGATATCAGCCAGGGCGGCGCAAAAGGCCTGAGCACCGACGTCGAGGAACCACTCGTCCCTCGTCCCGCCGTCGACCCATATGGCCCGCAAACCTCGCAATGCGTCGGCGTAAGCCGGCACCATCCGCACCGGGTCCCACGCCAGCCACCGCGGCCAGACCTCCTCCCGGAGCCGGCCCGACGACGGGTCGAAGGGGAGTTCCGGGGCCCCGTCTTCCTTGGCTGAAAAACATGCGGACACCCCGAGCAACATCAGCAATGTGTCGTCCGCCGGTTTGGTAAATGCCACCCGGCCCTGGAAGTCGGCCCACCATTTGTCGATCGAGCCGTCGTATTCCCTCAGAGCCCTCACCGATTTGGCGAACTCGGGCAGGTACAGGTAGTCGTAATAGGAGTCACCGGCGTGAGTGGCCATCCCTCCGAAGAGGTCAGGCCGCAGCATGGGCGTGATCATGGCCCCGAAGCCGCCGCTGGATTTGCCCTGGACGCCGCGGTGACGGGCATCGGCCAGGGTGCGGTAGCGGGAGTCAACGAACGGGACGACCTCGTCGCAAAGGTACGTGTGGTAACGGCCGGTCCCGGGCGAGTCGACGAACTGGGACCCGCCGTAAGCCGTCCAGGCGTCGACGAAGACCACGATGCAGTGCGGGCTGCCACCTTTGGCGAACAGTTCGTCAGCCGCTTCCGGGAAAGGCAACCGGTAGGCGCTGCGGTTGGCCCACATGGCGACGTTGCCCGTGTAGCCCTGCAGGACGTACACCGACGGGTAGCGCCGGCCGGGGTCGTCGTCGTAGCCGGGCGGCACGTACACCCAGAGCGGCCGGTCGGCTGGGTCCCCGAGCGGGTTGCCCTCGAGCACCGTCGACGAAATGGTGCAGTGGTCAAGGCGTCCGGCGAGTTCTCTTCCCCAAGGCAGCGGCATGAGTGCACGATAGGCCGGGCTGGGCAGGCCTCGGGCGGGCCAACTCGTAACGCCGGTCGGGCCGGCAGGACAACCCTGGAGGGGGCGCTAGTTTTAGGATGTTCTCGGGCTGGTCATGTGATCATGGAGGTTGCGAAATGGCACGGGTCCTTATGCTGGCCGGCGACGCCGCCGAGTCCCTTGAAGTGATGTACCCCTACCAGCGCCTGCTCGAAGAGGGCTACGAGGTGCACATTGCCGCACCGACGAAAAAGAGGTTGCGGTTCGTGGTCCACGATTTCGAGGACGGCTTCGATACGTACACCGAAAAGCCCGGTTATAGCTGGCCGGCCGACGTCGCCTTTGCCGACGTAGACCCGGCCGGCTACATCGCTGTGGTCATCCCGGGCGGCCGCGCCCCCGAGTACATCCGCAACGACCCGGACTTCAAGCGGATCGTGAGCCATTTCTTTGAAGCTGATAAGCCCGTAGCTCAGATCTGCCACGCACCTCTCGCTCTGGCCACCGCCGGGGTCCTCCGCGGGCGCCGGAGCGCGGCCTACCCGGCACTGGCTTCCGACGTAGAGCGGGCGGGGGCGGAGTTCGTCGACGGCGCCGCGGTCGTCGATGGTCTCATGGTGTCTGCCCGGGCGTGGCCCGACCACCCGGCATGGATGCGGGCGTTTATGGAGATCCTCCGGGCCAAGGCGCCGGCGAGCGCGCCGGCCTAACCCCGCAGTTCCCTGAGCTAATTCCGGGCTGGCCAGCCTCGACTGGGGGCGGTGTCGTGCTGTGGCCTTTGTCCCCGCCGTTACCAGCCGGCCGCAGCGGTGATGGGAGCCGATAAGGCCTTGCCGGTGAGGCCGCCCAGTTTTGGCGCGTCGCCGTAGGCGTCAACAGTCCCGTTGGCTTCGACGACCCAGACGCCCCGGCCATCGCCGGTGGGGACGACGGAGACGGCCGGGTCATCCGCGGGTGCCACTTTCCCCGCATGCCAGGTGCTCAGGCTCGTGGCGTCCCCTTCAGGGAAGACGGTCCCATCGTTGAGGAGCACCCAGTACCCCTTGCCATCCGGAGTGCGGGCGGCCGAGGTGGCCGTCGCTTGGTTGGCACGGGCATAGTTCTGGCAGTCGGTATCTCCGATCTTCGGGGCGTCCCCGAACGCCACCATCTCGCAATTGGCGAGCAGCAGCCAATAGCCGTTGCCCGTGGCGTCCGGCACGACGGCGACAACGGGGGCATGGCAGCCGCCGATGCTGGCGCAGGAGCCGGCAAAATGGGCATCGCCGAAAGCGAACACGCCCCCGTCGGCGGCCACCATCAAATAACCCTTGCCGCTGGAGGCCGGGACGATCCCGACGATGGGGGCCACGAGATGGTGCGGAGATGTAGAGCCGACGGGGCCTATACCGCTGGCCGGTACCGAACCCGCATAACTGGCGTCCCCGAAGGCGAACACCCCTCCGTCGGATGCCACCAGCCAGTAGCCACCGTGGTCGGCCGTGGGTGCCATTCCCGTTATAGGTCGTTGCAGGACGATATGGCCGGTAGAGCCGTGGAACTTTGCGTCCCCGAGGGCGAATATGCCGCCGTCCTTCCCCGTCAACCACAAGCCCTGGCCGGTCAATTGGGCCGGAGCGGTGGAGGTAGTGGTAGTACTGGCCGGACCTGACGCCGGCGCGATGGGAACGCCGGCCTGGCCACCGCCCGGTGGCGAGCTGAGAGTGCCGTAAACGACATTGAAAGAGTCAGTGCTCTGGTCGTACTGGGTCGGGTACGCAATTACCTGGCTCGAATTGTTCACCATATAAATGGGCGCGCCCGTCGCAGAGGCAGTGCCCGGTCCCGCCACCGCCATATTGGAGAACTGGACGGTGCCGAAATCGGCCAGGGTTTCAATGGAATTATTGGCGGACAATGTGGGGGCTTCTTCAACCCATTCGGCGCTGGTGCCGGGAGCGTTATAGGTCACGGGTAATGTCCAGTCCTGGCCCTGGGTGGAATCGTCCACTGATATGGTCCAGGTACCGGGCCGGGTCTCGTCGATCCTGGCCGTGATGTGGTCACCGGGGAACACAGCCCCCAGTTCCAGCGATGCCTGGGGCAAGAGCTCGTACCAGGCGTAGTAGAGGGTCCCGGCGGCAGATGAGCTCTGATCGGTGCCGGCCTGGATCAAGTCGCCATGGCTGGAGATCCCGTCTATGCCGATCCAGGTGCTCGAATCGCCGTACGTGTTCAGGTTGACGGTGGGCACCACCCAGCTGGCGGTGACCTCGGTGAACTGGGCACCTTGGCCGGCGTCCTCATAGCCGGCCCAGTTGGCCGACGGGAGAGAGTCCCGGACCCCGTCGGGGAGGCGGGCCGTCGTTTTCGCCATGGGCGCGGTGGGGGGCCAGCGGGATGGCACGTGCCGGCCGGCGCCCATCACGGAGGAGCGGGGGGTCACGGCGGCGGCGAGTAGCGGGGCTCGGTGGCCATTGGCCTGGGGTAAGGAGCGGGCGGACGGCCGGCTTATCGGCCTGATCCGGGCCAGGCCGCTCGCCGCCGGCGCAGCGACCCTCCCTGCCGGTCGCCCGACACCGGTCCCGGCCAAATCGCGGGTAGCCAGGCCAGGCCCGGCGCCCGCTCCGGCGAACACAGGCCCGGCGCCCAGCGCCGACGTGACCGTGGCCGTGGCGACGGCCAGCCCGGCTGCCAGGGTCATGATCCTGGCCATGAAAGTCAGGCCGCGCCGGCGACCCATTGCCGACGTGGTCCCCTTCGCCCGCACGCCACGCATCCTAAGCGCCTGTGTGGAGGGCTGCCGGTCGCAGCCAGAAACGACGGTTGAGCAGCAGCCGGTCGGGTGGTAAGCATGGCCATTACGAGCGGTGGTGACCGCTTATTGGGGAGATGTCAACCAGAGCATGCTCAAGTTCACAAGAGGCTTCTCCGGCCGGGGCCAGGCCACCCGCGACCCTCGCCTGCCGCCGGGCCAGTACAACGTGGGGGCAGATTGGCCCGTACTTACGGCCGAGGTGACGCCGAAGCTGGACACGGCCACCTGGACGTTCAAGGTCGAGGGACTGGTCTCCACGCCGGTGTCTTGGAGCTGGGAGGAAATTCATTCCTTGGCCCCATCGTCGTTCAGTGGCGACATCCACTGCGTGACGACCTGGTCCAAGCTCGGGGTCAACTTCAGCGGCGTTTCGGTCGACACCCTGCTGGAGGCGGCGGGCCCGTTGCCGGCGGCGACCTATGTGCTGGCGTTCTCGCACACGGGTTATACGACCAACCTCCCGCTGGCCGATGTCACCGGCGGCAAGGCCTGGGTGGTGTGGGATTACGAGGGCCAGCCGCTGGCGACGGCCCATGGTGGCCCGGCCCGCCTCCTGGTACCCCACCTGTACTTCTGGAAAAGTGCCAAGTGGGTGGCCGGCTTGCGGCTGCTCGACCACGACGAACCCGGGTTCTGGGAGCGCAACGGCTACCACGACCGCGGCGACCCGTGGCTCGAGCAGCGCTACCAGGGTGACTGAACCCACGGTGAGCCCGCCCGGGACGGACAACGAGCTGGACGGCGGCGTTAACCCGGCCGACGCGGGTGAGGCCGGCCGGCGCAGCCCGTGGCAAATGGCGACCGTAACCGCTATCCACAGGGAGACGGCACGGGCCAAGACCTTTCGCTTCGCCCTGAGCGACCCGGCGCCCCGTATGGCCGGCCAGCACTACGTACTGAGGTTGACCGCGCCCGATGGCTATACCGCACAGCGGTCCTATTCGGTGGCCTCTCCTCCCGATGGGTCCAACGAGATCGAGTTGACCATCGAGCGGCTGGAGGGGGGTGAGGTATCGATGTTCCTTCACGACGACGTTGTCGTGGGTGACCAAATCGAACTACGGGGCCCGATCGGCCGTTGGTTCGTCTGGGACGCGATGGCCCCGGCCCTGTTGGTGGGGGGCGGTTCCGGCGTGGTGCCGCTGATGGCGATGCTCCGGTTGGCCCGCCGGCTCGGGCGGCCGGAGCTCGTGCGCCTGGTCGTATCCGTACGTTCGCCCGGCGACCTGTACTACCCGGACGAGCTACCCGGGCCGGAGAGCACGGTGGTGTACACGCGCTCGGCCCCGCCCGGGTCGTCCCGACCCCCGGGACGGTTGACCAATGCCGACCTCGAGCCGCTCGTCCGGCCGGCCGA
>DATJUH010000142.1:0-12900 GCA_035502515.1 Acidimicrobiales bacterium | reverse complement strand
CAACCGGGAACGGCCGGCGCTCACAGGCCGAGCTCGGACCCGTGTGGTGCCAATGCGTTGTCGGTCCCCACCTCTCGCCGGAGCCCCACCGTTGCCCGAGCCTGCGCCACAGACCAAGCAAGTGCTTTGCGCTGGAGCGCTTGGCGGACAGCCACGGCTTCGCTGGCCAGCCTGGCCCACTCGTCGGGGCCCGGTACACCCGGAGCATCCTGGAAGAGCCGGTCGGCAATAGCAATTTCCAGGCGCACCTGCTGTGGCTGCCCGCCTCGGCCCGAGGGAGGTGAGCCCCCGCTGTTTCGGTCCAGCGCAGCTTCGATGCGAAGAGCGTGATGGCACCACACGGCGCGCCCAGCGGGCGAGGACGGGACCGGCCCGAGCCGTGCGAACAGATGCGGCGTCGGTTGGCCGGCGAGGTCGTGCACCCGCTGCGCCCGGGTGTGGTCGAGAGCCGCGTCGAGTTGACCGAGGGCAGAACTGAGATCGCTCCTTCGCCCGGTTGCTCCGACCGAACTGGTAAGCGGCCACGGAAGTGCCAAGACCGATTGTCCAGCCGGGGCACCCGTACAGTCCGGAGAGCACCTCCGTGACGACCTGGGGGAGGCGGATGCGTCGCGCCTGCCGGCGCTTGTGACCATTCTGTGACCAAAAGGGCCGTCGGAGCCCCTTCCGACGACCAGTTACAAGCCCCTGAGCTGCGGAAACGTTGTAAAGGTCTGGCTCGGGGGGGAGGACTCGAACCCCCAATGACAGGGCCAGAACCTGTAGTGTTGCCGATTACACCACCCCCGAATGGGCAGACGCACATGTTAGCCGACGCGCGGCCTCCGTCCCGAACGCCTGGGCAAGGGAGCGGTCCGGCTCAGCCGGCGTTAGCTGCTCGGCTCGTCCTGGTCTTCGGACGCGGCACGCTCCAGGGCAGCCATGAGGCGGGAACGGGTTCGCCGCCGGCCCAACAACACCAGGGATTCGAACAATGGCGGCCCCACGCTCCGCCCCGTAACCGCCAGGCGTACCGGTGCCTGTGCCTTGCCAAGGGCGGTGACCCCAGCGGCCGCTCCGGCCTCGATGGTGGCCTCTTTGATCG
Source organism: Acidimicrobiales bacterium (assembly GCA_035502515.1). Taxonomy (GTDB): domain Bacteria; phylum Actinomycetota; class Acidimicrobiia; order Acidimicrobiales; family Palsa-688; genus Fen-671. Next base: position 11,816 of record DATJUH010000142.1, on the reverse strand, counting down.
CCGACGCGTCCCACTCACAGTCTTCGTAACGAGCCGCGGCACCTTCGAGTAAGGCGACGAACGCCGGCTGCTGGCGGCGAAGCTTGTCCCAGTCGCTTTGGTCGATCTCGACTTCCGGCAAATAGAGGAAATCGACGATCGAATAGACCTCGGAGAGGGTCCGGGCCCGTTCCTGGACGAGCGGGGCTATCGGCGCCCAACGTTCGTCCAGCCATTCGCTGGCGCGCGTTACGTACTCGTCCGGAGAAAGCCCGCGCAAATAAATGGCGTTGACTGATGCCAGTTTCTGCTGGTCGAAAAAGGCGGGTGACGATCTGACGTTTTCCAGGCGGAACTCGTCGACGAGCTCATCACGACTGAGGATCTCGCGGTCGTCTCTCGGCGACCAGCCGAGCAGAGCCAGGTAGTTGAACATCGCCTCGGGCAGGTAACCCTCGTCCCGGTAATCCTCCAGCGCCACTTTGTCCCGCCGCTTGGACAGTTTTTGCCGCGACTCGTTGACCAGCAGTGGCAGGTGGGCGAACAGGGGGACCTTCCCGAGCTCGAGCGCGTCCCACAGCAGGATGTACTTGGGCGTGTTCGGTACGTGGTCCTCGCCCCGGATGACATGGGTCATGTCCATATCGCCGTCGTCGACCACATTGGCCAGGATGAACAATGGCTGCCCGTTGGACTTGCGGATGCTGAAATCCTCTATGGAGGAGTTCTCGTAAACGACTTCACCCCGCACGATGTCGTGCCAAGAGGTGGTGCCGACGTCGGGCGTGCGGAAGCGCAGGAGACGCCCCGGCGCCGGCTCCAGGCCGCGGTCCCGGCAGTAGCCGTCGTACCCGGGCGGCCGGCCGGCAGCCACGTTGCGATCGGCCACCTGCCCCGGGTTGCAATCGCATGCGTAAACGAGGTCCTTGGCCAACAGGTGATCGATGGCGCCGTCGTAGAGGTCGCCCCGTTCGGATTGGAAGTACGGCCCCTCGTCCCAGTCGAGGCCGAGCCAGAGCATGGCCCGCTCGATACCTTCGGCGTGTTCGGCTCTGTTCCTCAGTTCGTCAGTGTCTTCGATGCGCAAAATGAAGGTGCCATTTTGCCGGCGGACGAAGAGCCAGTTGAACAAAGCCGTCCGGGCGCTGCCGACGTGGAAGTAACCCGTTGGCGAGGGGGCCATGCGGGCGCGCACGTTGCTCACGGAAGCAAGCTACCGGCTCGGCGGAACGTCTCTCTGGGTCAGCGGCCCGGGGAGGGCTCGTCGCGCTTAACTGGCGAGGAGGTCGCGGGCATCACTGCCCGCCAGCGCCCGGCGCAGCTTGGTCAGCGCATCGCGCTCGATGCGGCGGACTCGCTCAGCGGTCAGGTCGAGAAGCTCGCCCACCTCGCCCTGGGTCCGCGGCTCGCCCCGGTCCAGGCCATAGCGCAGCGACAGGACGCGCCGTTCGTCTTCGGACAGACGGCTCAGGAAGTCCTCGATCTGGCCGGCCAACAACGCTTGCGCCACCGTCTCGAAAGGCGACTGTGCCGAGTGGTTGACCACCAGGTCTCCGAGGCTCGTGTCCCCGTCCTCTCCCACGGCGGCGTCGAGGCTCACCGGGTCGCTGTCGTAGTGGAGCAGCTCGGCCAGGACGCTCTCTTCGATCTCGAGGGCCTCAGCCAGCTCGGCCAATGTGGGCGGCCGGCCATGCTTAGCCTCCAGCTCACCCTGGACCCGGCGGGCACGCCGGATCTCGTCCCCGACGTGGGCCGGGATACGGACTGTGTGGGCCGTGTTTTCGATGGCACGGCCAATCGACTGGCGTATCCACCAGGTGGCGTACGTCGAGAACTTGAAGCCCTTACGCCAGTCGAACTTCTCGACGGCGTGGATCAAGCCGAGGTTGCCCTCCTGGATCAGGTCGGACAGCGGCAGCCCGGACCACTGGTACTTGCGGGCGACGGAAACAACCAGCCGGAGGTTGGAGTTGATGAACTGCGTGGTGGCGTCTTCGCCGGCCAAGATGGTCTTGCGAAGCTCCTTCTTGCGCTTGGGCGTCAGGTCAACGCCGCCGTCGAGCTCCTCGCGGGCAGCTTGAGCGGACTGGATAACCTGGCCAAGGCGCATCTCGTCAGCCTTGGTGAGCAAGGGGAAGCTCCCGGCCTCGTCCAGGTAGAGGCCGAGCAAGTCGGGCCCAGCGCCAATGGCGCCACGAGCGGCAGTGCGACGGCTGAAATCGTTCATCGTGATAGTGGTAACGCCCCAGCTAGAAGGTTTGTTCCGTCTCGAACCGTTTTGTCGCGACAGCTACTCGCGACCTGGGCAAGTTCTACCCATTCGCCACTAGACCAACCCTGAGTTCGCCCTTTGCGCGCCGTGTTTAGGCCACCTCAGACGAAGGCAATCTTTCTGCTGGCTGTAAGCATAGTACATGTCGTGAAGAAAGTCGCCGGTCTAAAAACCGGTCTAGAGCTCCTCCCGGGGCGGGTGGGGCGGTCCGGTGGGTTGGGTGGGCGCGGGGGGCCCGGTGGGCACGGAAGGCTTCGCAGGAAGGGCCAACCCGCTCCGCATGGCCACTAGCAGCAGTCCGCAGGCCAAAGCCGCGGTCTCGGCCCGGAGGACATTTGGCCCCAGGCCGACGTGATGAGCGGGCGGCACCGTGGCCAGTTCTGCGCCCGTCCAGCCGCCCTCCGGGCCCACCAGCACCGTAGGGGTGCTCAGGCTGATCGGGCCGCCCCCCGGGACGGCGAGGGCGACGCCGCCGCCGTCGAGCTTTCTCTCGCCGGCGACCAGAGCCGAGAAGGCGAGCGGGCCCTCGACCGTCGGCATCCATAGGCGCCGGCTCTGCATTGCCGCCTGCCGGGCAACCTCGCGGAGGCGTTCGAGGTGCCGTCCCTCGCTGCCCGGCGCCCAGCGAGAAACACACCGGTCGGTGACCATGACGACGACCCTGTCCGCGCCGGCCTCGGTCAGTTTCTGGACAACCCACTCCGGGCGCTCGCCCTTGGTGAGGGCGAAGCAGACGGTGATGGCCGGGAGGGGTGGCGGCTCCCATGTCGGCTCGTTCAGCGGTCCGAGCGGGCCGCCGAGCCACTCGCATAACCGCGACCCTCCGCGACCGTCCGAGACCGACACCACCTCGCCTTCCCGCAGGCGCAGTGCGCGTGAAAAATGGTGGACGTCTTGGTCGGGCAGGACCGGCCGGGCCAGGTCGTACACGAACGCGTGCGCCACCGGCCGGCGCATTTCCCCCCTACTTGAATGCGCTGCGGATGCGGGAGAAGAGGCCCGCTTCGGGCGGGGCCACGTCCTCGCCCCGCTCGACGGCGAAGCGGCGCAGGAGCTCTTCCTGTGCCGGCGTGAGGTCGGTCGGCGTCTCGACCACGACCGTGACGATCAGGTCGCCCCGGCCCCTGCGCTGGAGATGAGGTACGCCCCGGGCCCGGAGCCGGATCTCGTGGCCCGTTGGGCACCCGGGTGGCACCGTGAGCTCTTCGGGGCCGTCGAGGGTTTCCACTTTGAGCTGGGCGCCCAGTGCGGCCTGGGCCATGCTCACACGAAGTGCTGTACGCAGGTCGAAGCCGTCACGATGGAGCGTTGCATGTGGTCTAACCCTCAAGTGGAGGTAAAGGTCTCCCGGCGGCCCCCCGCGAGCTCCGGCGGCCCCCCATCCCGTCAAGCGCAAGGTGGATCCGTCGTCCACTCCGGCCGGTACGTCGACCGTGTAGCTCTGCTCCTCCATCCGCCGGCCCTGGCCTCGGCAGTCGGAGCAGGGAGATGGGATCTCCTCGCCGGTGCCGCCGCAGCGGGGGCAGGGAGTAGACGTGACCATTTGCCCCAGCAGTGACTGCCGGACGCGGCGCAACTCGCCGAGCCCGTTGCATGTCGAGCAGGTGACGGAAATGGTCCCCGGCCGCGCTCCGGTCCCCGAGCACGTCTCGCACGTGGTGGCCGTACGGACCGGGACCTCGCGCTGCGTGCCGAGCACCGCCTCGGCGAACTCGATCTCGAGCCCGGCCTCGACGTTCTCGCCCCGTGGCGGGCCCGACCGGCCGCTGTTGCGGGGGCTGAACGGGCCTCCCCCGAAGAAGGCATCGAAAATGTCGCCGAGCCCGCCGCCGGCGAACCCTCCGAAGGGGTCGGCCGCCCGCTCGCCCTCCGCCCCGAACATGTCGTACTGGCGCCGGCGCTCCGGGTCTTTCAGAGTCTCGTAGGCGCGGTTCACGAGCTTGAAGCGTTCCTCGTTTGCCCCCGCCTCGGCAGGAGTGCCCGCGTGGCGGTCCGGATGGAGCTCTCGCGCCAGCTTCCGGTAGGCGCGCTTTATCTCGTCCTCGGTGGCGTTGCGCCCCACGCCGAGGAGGGCATAATAATCTTCCTCAGCCAAGGCTCGAGCTCCTCTGACTCTCTCTGGCCTGCTCATCTCTGGCCTGAGCAGCCCGGTTCCCGGGCCCGCCGCCGTCGCCGCTGTCTCGCAGCACTTTGCTCAATTTCCTCGACACCACGGCAACGGCTGCGAGGGTCTGGTCATAATGCATCCTCGTCGGCCCCAGTACACCCACGGTACCGGCCCGCTCACCGTCCACGTCGTACGGCGCCACTACCACCGAGCAGTCGGCCAGCGGCAGTAGCCGGTTTTCGGCCCCGATAGCCACCGTCAGGCCCCGGTCGAGGACATCTTTGAGCAAGGCCACCAGGACGTACTGCTCCTCCAGGATCCCGAGCACCGACCTGATGGTGCCCACGGCCTCGAAGGCAGTGGCCATGCGGGCGGCACCGCCCACGAAGACGTGGCCTGGCCCGCTCTCCGGCTCCGAGGTCCGCAGGGACCGCACCGCTGCCTCCGCCAGGGCGTCGACAGCCGCGTCGCCCGTCGGGCTGGGCAGTCCCCCGCTGTCGGCCGGCGCCCCCACGACGAAGGCAGCCGCGCTGGCCGAGGCCCGCTCGACCTGGGCATCCGACAGTTCCTGGGAAAGTTCGATGGGGCGCCTCTCGACGGCCGCATTGGCCAGCACGGCCACTGCCAACACCATGCGCGAGGACACCTTCACCAGCTGGAACGAACGCACCGGGCCCGGGTCGGAGGCGGCCGGCGCCACCACGACGGCGGCGTAATCGGTCAGCTTCGACAGGAGGCCGCTGGTTTCGGCCAGCATCCCTTCGAGCTCGCCGTGAGCCCGGGCGAAGAACAACCTCACCAGCTCCGCTTGCGCCGGGCTGAGAGCCGATCTGGCCGGGAGCGAATCGACGAAGAACCGGTAGCCCTTATCGGTCGGCACTCGCCCGGCGCTGGCATGGGGCTGGTACAGGTAGCCCTCCTGCTCCAGGACGACCATTTCGTTGCGCACGGTGGCGGGCGAGACGGCGAGGTCGCCCAGTTGCGCGACGTACGCTGAGCTGACAGGTTGAGCCGTCTGGATGTGGCACTCCACGACAGCGCGAAGAATGGCGGATTTGCGGTCGTCCAGCATCTCTGGCACTCAAGGTTACCCAGTGCCAGAGCCCGACTTGTACCGGTGAGCCCCTTTCAAACGGCCCCGGGGTACCCGAAGCTTTGCCCTGATGGCATTAGCCTTGGTAGGAAGGCAGCCGGACAATTGACACGGACATGTGACGTAGCCGGGCCTGGGCAGATAGTGCCGGCTGCGCTTCGAGCGGGCGGTTTGGCCCGCCGGCGAGAATTCTGACTAAAATGGTCAGCATTCGACAGCAACTGGAGGAAATAAGTGCCTGAGCAGCTCATAAGCCCCCACGGCGGGGCGTTAGTGGACCTCGTCGTAACGCCCGAACGGGCGGCGGAGCTGAAAGAGCAGTCCCGCAACTGGCCTTCCTGGGACCTGGCCCCTCGCCAGTTCTGCGACCTGGAGCTGCTCGGCAATGGCGGCTTCTCCCCGCTGCGAGGCTTTCTCGGGGAGGAGGACTACGAGGCCGTATGCGACCGGATGCGGCTGTCGGACGGCACGATATGGCCGGTACCGGTCGTCCTCGACGTCAGCGAGGAAAAGGCGGCCGAGCTCGGCCCCGGCGCCACCCTGGCCCTGCGGGACGCCGAGGGGGTAATGCTGGCCGCCCTGCACGTGTCCGAGCTCTATCGCCCGGACCTGGTCCACGAAGTAAAGCGCGTGTACGGGAGCACGGACAAAGCCCACCCCGGGGTGGCCTTCGTGCTGGACAGGGTCAACCCGGTCTACGTGGCCGGGAAGCTGGAGATGGTGACCCCGCCGGTGCACTACGACTACAAGTCGCTCCGCCTGTCGCCGGCCCAGTTGCGTGCGCGCTTTTACGAGCTCGGGTGGGAAAGGGTGGTGGCCTTCCAGACGCGCAACCCCATGCACCGGGCTCACGTCGAGCTCACCCTGCGGGCCGCTCGCCAGGTGGAAGCCAACCTGCTCGTGCACCCCTCGGTGGGCATGACCAAGCCGGGCGACGTCGACCATCACACCCGGGTTCGTTGCTACCAGGCCGTCCTCAAGGGTTACCCGCACGCCACGGCCACACTTTCCCTATTGCCGTTGGCGATGCGGATGGGTGGGCCGAGAGAGGCGGTTTGGCACGCCATCATCCGCAAGAACTATGGCGCCAGTCACTTCATCGTCGGGCGCGACCACGCCGGGCCCGGCAAAGACTCCGCCGGCCAACCCTTCTACGGCCCGTACGACGCCCAGGCCCTCCTCAATGAGCATGCCGGCGAGCTCGGGATCGGCGTGGTGCCCTTCCAGCAGATGGTCTACGTAGAGGACCGTGACGAGTACATGCCCGTCGACGAGGTGCCGTCCGGCGCCAGGGTCCTCGATATTTCCGGTACCGAGCTGCGCCGGCGCCTGGCGGAAGGGCGTGACATCCCGTCGTGGTTCACCTTCCCGGAGGTGGCCACCGAACTTCGCCGCAGTTACCCGCCCCGGTCCCACCAGGGGTTTACCGTCTTCTTTACGGGCCTGTCGGGGGCGGGGAAATCGACCATTGCCAGCATCTTGCTCACGAAACTGCTGGAGGAGGGCGGCCGCCCGGTGACCCTCCTCGACGGTGACATCGTGCGCAAGCACCTGTCGTCCGAGCTCGGTTTTTCCAAAGAGCACAGGGACATCAACATCCGCCGCATCGGGTGGGTGGCATCCGAGATCACCAAGAACGGCGGCATCGCCATATGCGCTCCGATTGCGCCCTATGAGGCCGTGCGCCAGGAAGTGCGGGAGATGGTGGAACCGGTCGGCGGTTTCATCCTCGTCCACGTGGCTACCCCGATCGAAGTCTGCGAGCAGCGCGACCGCAAGGGCCTCTACGCCAAGGCCAGGGCGGGCATCGTGAAGGAGTTCACCGGGGTTTCCGACCCGTACGAGGTGCCGGACCACTCCGAGGTGCGTATCGACACGACCAGCCTCACCGCCGAGGCGGCCGCGCAACACGTGATATTGCACCTCCAGACCGAGGGTTACCTGGGCCCGGCCTAGCTGGGCCCGGCGAAGCCACCCATGCCATCGGAAGGACAGCCCGCCGGCGGGCCTCGACCCTGCCGCGTTAGCGGGGCTTGGACGGGCGGGAGGCAAAGGTGAAGTTCGGCTTGGTAGGCACCGGTTATTGGGCGCGCCACGCTCACGCCGAGGCGCTGGCCAACGAGCAAACCATCGAGTTCGTCGGGGTGTGGGGCCGCGACCTGGGGCGTGCCACCGAGGTCGCCGCGCCCTACGGTGCCCAGCCCTACGACGACTACGACGCCTTCCTGGCCGGCATCGACGTGGTGGACTTTTCTCTGGACCCGGACGTCCAGGCCGAACTAGCAACCCGAGCCGCCGCGGCCGGGAAACACCTACTGCTGGAAAAACCGATGGCCACGTCGGTGGAGGCAGCCGCGCGGCTGGAGGCAGCGGCGGAGAAGTCGGGCGTTTGTTCGGTTGTTTTCTTCACCCGTCGCTACGAACCGGCCCACCGCAAATGGCTGGAAACCCTGCAGCAGCAGGGCGGTTGGCGGGGGGCATGGTCTTTGTGGATTGCCGATGGCCTGACCCCCGGGAGCCGTTTCGAGTCGTCGGCCTGGAGGCGGGAAAAAGGACCGCTATGGGATATCGGGCCCCACGCCCTCGCCACCTTGTGGCCGATCCTCGGCCCTGTCACTGCGGTTAGCGCCGTCCGCGGCGACCATGACCTGGTCCACCTGGTCTTAACCCACGAGGGCGGGGCCACCAGTACGGCCTCGCTGACTCTTACCGCGCCGCACGAAGCGGCGCACATCGAGGTCACGTTTTGGGGAGGCTCCGGACTTTCGACCATGCCTCCGAGCGAGGTGCCGTCGCGGGAGTCGCTCAGGGTGGCCATCCGGGAGCTGGTCGACTGTATAAAGCGGGGGGACCGTTCCCACCCCTGTGGTGTCGCATTTGGGCGTCAGGTCGTCGAGGTGCTCGCACTGGCCAACAGGCACATCTCGCCGCCGCCAACACCCCGCCCCCCGCCCCCTAGCCCCTCCCACCTCGCACCTGGCACCTCGGAGTGAACACTAAGCGTTAGGCGCTTATTTTCACGAGCGGCGAGGCGACTTGTGCGCGGTGGTGTAACGATAAGAGCACCTAGCGCGCAAAGGTGCGCCGGCGCTGCCCCTGGATCGAGCGCGCCGCGTCGGGCGCGATTTCACCTGAAGCCCATCGTCGCCCGCAGCAACTGCCGTTGAGAGATCACGAACAGGAAGGCGATCGGCGCGCTCACGATGATTACCGCCGCGGCCAGAAGGGTGTAAGCACTCTGGTTGGAACTGTAAAAGCTGTATACGCCGCGGGACACCGGGAACAGGTTCGGGCTCGATAGGAAGACCACCGGCCCGATGATGTCGTTCCAGACGCCCAACAGCGAATAGAGGAACGTTATAACGATGCCCGGCCAGGCCAGAGGAGTTATGAAACGCACGATGTAGCGCATGTAACCGGCGCCGTCGAGCCAAGCGGCCTCGTCCAGTTCGGTCGGGATGGAGTACACGAACGCCGTCAACAAGATGACGCCGAGGGGGAGGCCAGGTTCGACGTGAAGCAGTATGTAGCCGATGCGGTTGTTGTACAGGCCCAGGTCCCGTGACTCGATAAAAAGCGGGATGATGGGCAGCGGGAGGCAGAGCCCGATGACAAACGAAACGAATATGGGGGAGTGCCAGCGAACCAGGTGGCGAGCTACCGGGAACGCGATCAGCAAACTGAGGGCGGTTGATATGGCGGCCGCCGACAGCGAGTAGATGACCGTGTTCACGATCTCAGGGCCGAGGTCGCCTTGCTGCCAGGCCGAGCCGAAGTTGCCCACGCTCGGCGGTACGGGCGGGACCAGCGGGTGGGCCAGGAACTGCTGCGAAGACTCGAGCGAGATCATGACCACGTAGACCATGGGGACCAGGAACAACAACGCGATCAATATGCCCGTCGCCAGTCGCCGCATGCGCCGGGGGTTGCTCAGCTGCATATCTCGTACCCCTCCGTCATGCCAGGAGCCTCCGCTCACGCGACCGGAGCAGGGCGGCCAGCGGGATGGCCACGGCCACCGCCACGACGAACAGCGCAATCGTCACTGCGGCGCCAAGGCCGAGGTCGGCCGTCTGGCCAAAAGCCGTATTGAAGGCCAACATCCCGAGGGTGTTGGTCCCGAACTCTCCGTCGGTGAGGATGTAAATGATGTTGTAGGTGATCAGCGAGCCGATCACCGCGAACAGGACATTGACCGTAACCGCCGGGGCCATCAGCGGCCACGTCACCCGGGTGAACCTCTGCCATGGAGTGACCCCGTCGAGCATGGCCGCCTCGTACACCGAGGCGGGTATCGTTTTCAAGGCCCCGATGTACACCGCCATCGTAAAACCCAGGTTTTGCCATACCTGGACCGTGATGACGAGAGGCATGGCCCAACTGTTCGACCCGAAGAACCCCGGATGGACGCCAAAGAGCCCGAAAAAGGAAGCGGCGGGGCTTGAAAAAGGATCGAAGAGCAACAGCCAAACGATCCCCACGACGGTCACCCCGAGGACGATCGGGAAAAAAACCAGGATCCGTAGTGCCGACCCGGTCTTGGTGTCGTTCACGAGCCGGTGCGCCAATGCCATGCCGATCACGTTTTGGACCACGGTGACACCCAGCACAAAAATAATGGTGTCGAGGATGCTGGCGGTAAACCCCGGGCCCTGCTGCGTGAACAGCTGCGTGTAATTCGACAATCCCGTGAAGGCCGTCGGGGTCCCGGACAGCCCGGAATAATTGGTGAACGATATAACCAGGTTGGCCACGGTCGGCACGATGCCGAACACGAGGAAAAAACCCACGCCGATGGCGATCCCCGCCCACATCCACAGTCGCGACGGGAGCGAAAGTAGCCGTGCGCCCGAAGATTTGCCACGCCGCCGTGCCCTCGCGGTTAGTGCCGCGCCCTCGGCCCCGGCGCCGTCAGCAGATAGCGTACCCGGTTCAACCGAGCGCCGCCCTCGCAGCGGCCGAGGGGCAGGAGGCGCCCCCTCCTGGACCTTGGAGGCGCCTCCGTTCCGGGCCAAGGTCCCCTACTTCTTCCAGCTGCTCTGGATCTCCTGAGCCGCTTTTTGCGGCGTGATCGACCCGGAGATCACGTTCTCTTGAAGCAACGGGAACTCGGTCGCCGTGTCGTAGTAGCCCTGGGTCGCCGTAAGGGTCGGGAACGACGAGGTGTACTCAATTCCCTTGCCCAACCACTTACCAAGGACGCCGGCGGCAAAGTTGGAGTAGGTCCCGCCCGTCTCGCTGGGCGAGATCCCGGTTGTGTCGACGTACTGTTCGTAGATCGGCTTGCTGGCGAAGAAGGCCAGGTAGGCGAGGGCGGCGGGGATGTTCTGCGCCTTTTTGAGGACCTCGAAGTTCAAGTCGGGCTGAAGCTGGGGCTGGTTCTGGCTGGCGATGTTGCTGCCCGGGAGGGGGAAGCTACCCACCTGCAGTGACGGGTTGGCCTGGTGGACGGTGGCCAGGTCCCAGGAGCCGTCTACGAGGATGGCGCCCTTGTTGCTGGCGAAGTCCTGTGGCATGGCCTCCCATGAAGCGCCCGTGTAATTGGGCTCGAGGTACTTGCCGATGGCCGCCTCTTCCTTCTCCGCCTGCACGAAGTACGGGCTGGTCCACGTGGTGGCGCCAGTCTGCAGGTCGGTGTTGACGTTTTGGCCCGGCACGTGGGGTAGCCAGAGCTCCTCCGTGAGCGCGTTGGTGAAGAACTGCTGGACGTAGCCGGCCGCCCCCCCACCGACTCCCAGCCACAAAGGTTGGACGCCGTGGGATTTCAGGGTCTGGAGGACCGTCAGGAACTGGTTATAGGTGGTGGGCACGCTCAAGTGGTACTTGGCGAAGTCGGCTTTGTTGTAGAACAGGACTCGCTGGTACTGGCCGGAAAGCACACCGTATATCTGGCCCTTGTACGTCTCTTGGGCCAGAGCAGTGGACGAGAAGTCGTGTATCCACGGCTGGTTATTGAGGGGCAGGTAGGCGCCGCTCGATGCCCAGAACTCCGTCTGCGACATCGTAGTGCGGTTGGCGTTGAGCGGGAGGGGCTGGATGGAGTTGACGTCAGTGACGATGTCGGCACTGCCGGAATCGACGGACGTCTCGAGCAGCGTGGCGTAACCTGCCGTGTCGTTCGCCTCTGTTTGCAGCTGGACGGTTACTCCCGGGTATTTCTGTTCGAATTCTTTGTCGATCTTGGTGAGGGCCATGACGGCGGGAGGGTTGACCCAAGTTATGATCTTGAGCGTCCCGGAAATCTTACTTGTGGCTGCGAATGCGGTACTGGGAAATGTGACACCGGCCGCCGTAAGTGCCGCAGCTCCGACGGCGGTCGCCCCCTTTACCCAGGAGCGTGATTTCTTTCCTTGATAATGTGACAT
>DATJUH010000141.1:0-15877 GCA_035502515.1 Acidimicrobiales bacterium | reverse complement strand
GCCGTACGCCACTGCGATCCGGTCGGGGTCATTGGCCAGGTAACTCAGACTGGCCAGCCGGTTCGCCCCGTCACGGTGGCGCACCCAGAACTCGTGGGGCGCCCGCGGCATCACCGTCCCGAGGGCTACCTCCGGGTCGTCTCCGATAACGACAAAGACCGGCCAAGCCGACGACGACCGCACGCGGGCCGAAAGAGGGGCGTCGCCCGGCTGGAAAAGAGAAGGGAAAGCGACGAGTGAGCTCAGCTCCCGGACAGGTGCAGGGCGGCGGAGCTCTTTGTAGACACGTTGCCGCCCGAGGCCGGCCGGGCCCGACAGCACCTCGAAGACGCGCCCCTCACCCCCTTCAGCCAATAGCTCCCCCATGCGGAGGTCGGACCGCCGGACCGTGTTCACAGGAGTGGCGTCACCGGGAGCGGGTTCGGGCGGGCCCGGGCTCACCCCGGCTGCGCTCACGGGACCGGCTTCAATACCCGGCCGACGTGTCGACCAGGCCTACCAGCGGTTGGCCGGCGGCGAACCGCTCGACGTTCTCCTTTACCCGGTCGGCGAAAAGCGGCCGGACCATCTCCTCCGTATCGGCGGTGTGGGGGGTGATGAGGCAATTGGGTAGCGACCACAGGGGGTGGCCATCGGGGAGCGGCTCAGGGTCGGTCACATCCAGAGCCGCGCCACCGATGCGGTCGTGTTGCAGAGCGTCGACCAGCGCGGCTGTATCGACGTGGCGGCCCCGGGCCACATTGACCAGCCAGGCGTCCCGGCGCATGAGCGCCAGCTCGGGCGCCGACATGATGCGCTCGGTCTCGGGGGTCAGGGCCAGCGCGATGAAAACCACCTGAGCTTGCGGGAGCGTACCGTGGAGCCGGCTGGACGGGACCGTGCGCTCGGCCCCTTCCACCGGGTCTGTGCCTCTGCGCACCACGGTGGCGTGGACGCCGAACGGGCCCAGCAGCGCCAGCAGCTCTCTGGTGATCCCGCCTCCGCCCAGGATCGTCACCGGCGCGCCGAAAAGAGAAACGCCGGCCTGCTTTCCCCAGGAACGAGCGCGGGCTCGTTCGGGCAAGCACCGGAGACCGGCCAGGGCCAGGCAAAGGGCGTGCTCGGCCACCGGCCGGGAGTAACTGCCTTTGGCGCAGGTCCATGTGACCCCCTTCGCCTGCGGGCTGGAAAAAACACCCTCTTCAAACAGCCGCTCCACGCCGGCCATGGGTAGCTGGGCCCACCGCACCTGCGGGTGGGCGCCAAGTACGTCGAGCAGCCCGTCGACGGCGAAGTTCGACCAAACGAGGGCGTCGGCAGCCTGGCCATCGGCCACGACCTGGCCGCCCCCTTGGCGCACGGCGTCGAGGGCGAAGTCAGCCCCCGAAGGCCAGACCAACACTCGGGGAGGTGTATGCACTATGTATGTTTTACCAAGGGCGCCGGGCGAGCGCGCCGCCCCCGGGGAGGTTCAGCCTCTTGGCCCCGTAAGGGCGCCCGCCCGGGCCTCGGGCGGCCGCTCCGATGAGTCTTGGTCGGGCTCGACCGAAAGACGCGACGGCCACCAGTTCCAGCGGCCCAGCAGAGCGACCGTGGACGGTACCAGCAGCGTCCTGACCAAGAAGGTGTCCATCAGGATGCCGATGGCCAGGCCGAAACCGATCTGGCGGACCTGGCTGCTGCCCGGGCCGCTCCCGGCCGAGAAGGCCAGGACGGCGAAGGTGCCGGCCAGGACCATGCCTGCCGATGTCACGGTCGGGCCTGTGCGGCCGACGGCGCGGATCACCGCCGACCGCAGCTCCATCCGTTTAGCTTCCTCCCGGATCCGGGTCATGACCAGGATGTTGTAGTCCTCACCCAGCGCCAGCAGGAAGATGAACATCAGGAAAGGAAGCACAAAGCTGATACCGGCGTCCCCTCCGACGAAGATGAACACGATCGTCGAGAGCCCGAGGGCAGCCAGGTACGAAAGACCCACACTGACGATCAGATAGAGCGGGGCGATGAGGCTCCGCAACACCAGTGCCAGAAGTAGACCGATGGCCAGGATGGCGATGGGGATGATGGTGGCCAAGTCGTGGTTGGCCGTGTTGCTCACGTCATAGACGGCAGCCGCCTCCCCGGCCACGCCACTGGCCTCGGCCCCCGACACTGTCGCCGCCCTGTCGACGGCGTCGCGGACCTTGGGTGTGGCCCGCAGGGCCGGGGTCGAATCCTGAGGGCCGGCGTTGAGGCTGGCCAGGAACTGAATGGTTTTGCCGTCACTCGAGACGTACGTGACCAGCGACCGGTAGGCGTTGTACTCCGCCGCCGGCACGCTGCTGAGCGAGGCGGGCTGGGCCAGTGGCAGGTCTGACGGCGGTCCGAGCTTGGCATAGAGCGCCTCGAGCTCGCTCGGGAGGATGACGGTGCCGTTCGGGTCGAGCGGGCCGGCCAACTGGCTGAACAAACCAGAATGGCGCAGCGACAGGTCGGCCTTCGTGACCGGGCTGGCGTCCGTCCACACGGATGTGCCGTAACGGAAAACCAGGTTGGCCGGGTTGGCACTGGACGAGGGGAAGTGTTTGGCGATGAGGGCATTTCCGGTGGCGGCGTCCGAACCGCTCGGAGCGCTGAGAGCCCCGGCGAACCCCGAGGAGTAGTAGCCAAGGGCGGCGAAAGACAGCCCGATGAAGAAGATCAAGCCCGCCGCGAGTGTCCGCCCCGGCCGGGCCACCAGGCGAGCGGCAACGCGACCCCACCACCCGTCCCGCTCGACTTCGCCGGCGTTGAGAGGCTTGATGTGCTTGGACGGCCAAAAGGCGGCTCTGCCGAAGACAGCCAGCAGGGCGGGTAACAATGTGAGCCCGGCGAGGAGCATCACCGCAATGCCCAGCGCCAACGGCACGCCCAGGTCGTGGTAGAGGCCGAAGCTGGCCAGCAGCAGGGTAAGGAGGGCGAAGATGACCGTGGCGGCCGAGGCGCTGATCGACTCCCCCACCCGGGCCATGGCGTGCGCCACAGCGTCCTTCGGGGCCAAGCCGCCTCTCAACTCCTCTCTGGTGCGGAACACCAGGAACAAGCCGTAGTCGGTACCGGCACCCAGCATTAATACGATCAGCAGAAGCTCGGTGATCTCGGAGATCTTGAGGCCCGTGTGGGCCCCGAGGGCACCGATAAAGCGCATCGAAATCACCAGGGCGATCCCGGCCGGCGCCAGTGTGATCAGCGGGGCCAGGAGCGACCGGAAGATCAACAGCAGCAGCACGATGATGAAGATGAACGACAGCGACTGCACCTGGTTGCCGGTCTTGTTGGACTGAGCCTGGTTGGCGACGTTGGTGGCCACCGGCCCCGCTACGTGGAACGACAGGCCCCGGCCGGCATTGGCCGGGTCGGCATTGGCTTTGTCCGTGGTCCTTTGCAGAGCGTCGACGATCGGTTGCTGTTTGGCAATGTTGCTCTGCCCGACGTCGGTAGTGACCAGGATGCGGATGGCCTGGCCGTCATCCGATATGCCGACGACCTTGGCGTTGGTGACGCCGGGGACGGCGGCCGCCGCCCGCGTGACGTTGTTGACGGCGACGAGGTCGGCCGGGGTGAGACGGTCCGGCGAGCCGTGGCCGTTGAGGCTGGCGATGATGATCACCTGGCTTTGCGAGCTCACGTTGCCGATGAGGGGAGTAGCCAGGGTGGCGGCTTGCTGGCTCGGTGCGTTCGAGGGCAGGAACTGAGAGTTGTCGTTGTTGACCTCGCTGCCCATCGAAGGCAGGGTGATGCTGGCGATGACGGCGATGGCGACCCAGGCGCCGATGACAAGCCAACGGAAACGGACCGAAAAGCGGCCGAGTGCGGCAAAAAAGCGTTCGGGGAGGCTCAAGAGGGGATCTCTCCTGGTGGGCGGCCCAGGGACGGGCTCTGGCAAGGGTCCAGTCTCAGCTTAACGCCGTCAGCCTTAAGCTGCGATTAATAATTTCTTCATCAAGCCTGAGACGCCCATACCCCGGCAGGCTCTTCGGCCCAGTCTATTTGTTAATTGTTTATTTATAAACGGCCAGCAGAAGAGGGCCGGGCAGGAAACTGCTGACAGCCCTGGTTAAAAAGCCCCGGTTAAAGCCGACTCGTCCGGTCCGCTTTCCGCGCCCATCCGGTCCACTTTCCGTGGAGGCGCCGCGCTGGCCCTATTTGTCCTGCAGAACCGCCTCAAATACAGGGAAAATAGCCGACGAGCCGGGCCCGCGGCTCGGTGGTGGCAATAAGTCAGGTCAAACGGGTTCAGGTCAAACGGGAAGGGCCGAAGCCGAAAGGGCGGTCCGGCCCCATCCCGGGTGGTGGTCCCGGCGGTCCCGGCGCCGAGGCCGGCCCCTGGCCCGGCGCCCAGATCTCGTCCACCAGGCCGTACCTGAGAGCATCTTGCGCGCTCAGCCAACGGCCCATCGAAAGATCCGCCTCGAGGTGCTCGGCGGGACGGCCGGTGGCCTGTGCCAGTCGTTTCACGAAGCGCTCGAGCTCCACCCTGTGCTGCTCGGCCCAAGCCGCCAATTGGCTGGCGTTGCCGCTCACGGATATCTCCGGTTCGGTGAGGTGGAACTGAGCATGCGGAGCGGCCACCCGGCGGGCGCCGGCTGCCACCACGCCGACCGCCGCCCCCTCGGCCCGCCCCAGGCACGTGACATGGACGGGGACACCCAGGAGATCCATCGTGTCGATGAGCGACATCGCCGCGTGTACGGGACCTCCGCTCGACCCCACGTACAGTTGGACAGCGGAATCCCCGGTGGCATCGAGGGCCATCATTTCCGCACAGGCCCTCGCCACCGCGGCGTCGTCGAGGGGGCCCCACAGCCGGACCAGGCGCCGTTCGAGCAACTGAGCGTCGATCGATGGACGGTCGTCCCACGGGCCGCCGACGTTCATAGGTCGTCTCTCGCCTCGAGCGAGATGAGCGACAGGTTCCAGTCGATGCGCTGGCCGAGTGCAGCCGCGTACCGCTCCAGAGTCGACAGTCTCAGGTCGGCGTGGCCTGACTCCAGCCGGGCCACCGCCGACTGCGATGTCCCCATACGGGCCGCCACTTCCGTTTGCGACAACCCGAGCTCGACCCGGCGGGCCGAAAGGACGGCCGCCAAGGACTTCCTCTGCTGGGCCATCTCCTTGAAACCCGGAAAAACCGGGTCGTGCCGACGTTCGTTCATCCCCACCCAACACTATATTCTAACTGGCATCGCTTATTCGAGATACCAGATAGCATATACAAGCCCGACGTGCAGGGGCCTAGCGACCGGGCCCGCACGTCGCCCACAACCAAAAACGACCTACCACACGCAGCCTAAGAGCGTTAGAGACGCAGGAGGAGCTTTCCATGTCCGTCATACCCACGGTGCTCGACCAGACGTCGAGAGGCGACCGGGCCTACGACATCTACTCGTTGTTGCTACGAGAGCGGATCGTGTTCCTCGGCCAGGAGGTCGACGACCAGATCGCCAACCTGTTGGTGGCCGAGATCCTGTACCTCGACAGCACCGACCCCGGCAAGGACATCTTCCTTTACATCAACTCGCCCGGAGGGTTGTCCTACGCCGGCATGGCCATCTACGACGTGATGCAGCATGTCAGCTCGGAAGTTTCCACTCTTTGCGTCGGGATGGGCATGTCCGCCGCCGCCATGATCCTGTGCGGGGGCGCCCCGGGTAAGAGGCTGGCCACCCCCAATGCCAAGATCATGATCCACCAGGGGACGGCCGGCACTCGGGGAGCCCCGAGGGACATGGAGATCCACCTGCGGGAGGTGATGGCCACGACCAAGCGGATGGCCCAGATCATCTCGTTCCACTCCGGCCGGCCGCTCGAGCAGGTCGAGCGCGACATCGACCGTGACTTCTTCATGACCGCCGAGCAAGCCAAGGAGTACGGCCTGATCGACGAGGTGATCACCCCCAGGCGGGGCATTTCGGCCGAATTGCTGGCCGAAGCCGACCGGGCGGCGGAGGAAATGGCTGCCGCCGTGTAGTGGGCCACTGACCGGGGCGCGAGGACGGCGAGGCGGGAAACGGCTCGAGCCCTGCGGCTAGCCCCCGGTGGTCCCGGGGGAGCCGGGCTCCTTGCTCGTCGCTGCCGCCCGGCCTAAAGTCAACAACAGCAACCTACTGGCCAGCGAAGTCCGGTGAGACGCCGGCGCTGTCCCGCAACTGTCGTCCCTCCGCCACATCGGGCGAGGGGGCAAGCCAGGTCGCCTGGTCAGTGGGGTGCGGCAAAGCACGTCGAGGCAACGGGCTTGTCGCAGGGTTCACCCTGTCCTCAGGCAAACCTCGACCAAACGAAAGAGGAAATTTGCCGTGAGGAAGACCTGGGCGTGGGTTCTAGGTGTGACTGCTGCGGTCGTGCTGGTCGTTTCGCCCATGACCGCCGCCTCCGCCTCTGCTCCAGCCAAGCCGCCGCCACCGCCGGTGCCGAGCGCCGGCGCGGCGGCTTTCCCCGTGTCGGTGCAAAGCGGCGACGGGACGGTCAGTATCCCGTCCCGGCCGGACCGGATCCTTTCTCTATCTGCCAGCGCCACCCAGATGCTGTACGCCATGGGCGCCGGCAGCCAGGTGGTCGGGGTCGACAAGTACTCGGCCTACCCGCCAAACGCTCCCCGCACGAAGTTCACGGGCTACGAGTCGAGCGCCGAGGACTACCTCTACCTGCACCCGGATCTGGTTATTTTCGCCTTCGAAACCGGGACACTGGTACAGCAGCTACGCGTCCTGCACATCCCCGCACTGGTGCTGTCCCCGGCGACGGGCATGCCCGGTGTTTACAGCCAGCTGCAAGAGC
Source organism: Acidimicrobiales bacterium (assembly GCA_035502515.1). Lineage (GTDB taxonomy): Bacteria > Actinomycetota > Acidimicrobiia > Acidimicrobiales > Palsa-688 > Fen-671. The sequence continues at coordinate 9,103 of DATJUH010000141.1, read as the reverse complement.
TGGGCCAGGCCACGGGCCACCAAAGCGGGGCCAGCGAAGTTGAATCTTCCCTGGCCGGCTACCTTTCCAGGGCGGCGCACCGCGTCGGTGCGGCCGGACGGGGCAAGACTTATTACATCGAGGTCGACCCGACCTATTACACGGCTACCTCGCACACTTTTATCGGGGCCGAGTTTTCCCTTTTTGGCATGCGTGATATCGCCGACGCCGCCGGCCATGGTTCGGCCTACCCACAAATTTCCGCCGAGTACATCCTGAAGGAAAACCCCGACTATGTGTTCTTGGCCGACACCGTTTGCTGTCACGAGACGGCCGCTTCCTTTGCCGGCCGGCCAGGTTTCAGTGTGTTGAGCGCAGTTAAGCTGCATCACGTGGTCGGGGTCAATGATTCCGTCGCCTCGCAGTGGGGTCCGCACACCATAGAGGAATTTGTCCGCATCCTGGTTGGCGTGCTGCGCCCATGAGCGCCCTCGCCGGCACTGTAGAACCCGCGGAAACTGTACAAAAGGCGCCCGACCTTTTCGACGTCGAACAGGCGGCGGCGCCGGCGCTCTACCCGACCGAGCTTCGTCCGGTCCACATTGCTCTCGGCATGGGCTTTCTCCTGGCCGCGGCGATCGCCAGCGTGCTCGTCGGCCCGGCCGACCTGGCCCCGGGGGCGGTCCTGGCCGATATTGCCGGCAAGCTCCCTTTCGTGCACCTCCACTCGGGCTTGTCCCAAACCGGCGCCATCGTGGTGTGGCAGCTGCGCATGCCCCGTATGGTCCTGGGCGGCCTGGTCGGGGCCATGCTGGCGGTGGCCGGCGCGTCCTACCAGGGAGTCTTCTCGAACCCGCTGGCCGACCCGTACTTGCTCGGGATCGCCTCGGGCGCCGGGCTCGGGGCCACGTTGGTCATTATCGACGGCCCCCTCCTGGGCCGATTGCCCGCCGATGCCCTGCCGGTGGCGGCGTTTGCCGGAGGCGTGCTGGCCGTGGCCGCCACCTTCGCCCTCGGCCGGGCGCGAGCCGCCGGGCGCTCGGCCGCCTCGATGCTCCTGGCCGGCGTGGCCGTGGCCGCGTTTTTTACCGCGGTGCAGACTTTCCTGCTCCAGCAAAGCTCGCCCGGCGACCTCACTGTCGTCTACGGGTGGATATTGGGCGGGCTCTCGACCGCCGGCTGGAGCCAGGTGCTGATGGTGCTCCCGTATATCGGGGTGGCAATGGCCGTGCTGGTGGGGGGGCGCCGCCTGCTCGACGTCCTGGCCGTCGGTGACGAGGAGGCCACGAGCGTCGGCGTGCGGGCCGAACGCGTACGGCTGGTCGTCATAATCGCGGCCACGCTCGGCACGGCGGCCGCCGTTTCAGTGAGCGGCCTGATCGGCTTCGTAGGCATAATCGTGCCCCACACCATCCGCCTCCTGGCCGGGCCGAGTTACCGCCGCATCCTCCCCCTGTCGGTGTTGTTCGGGGCCGGGTTCCTCATCTTTGCCGACCTCATCGCCCGCACTGTGATCTCGCCGGGCGAGGTCCCGCTGGGGGTGGTCACCGCGTTCCTGGGGGCGCCATTTTTCCTGGTCGTGCTGCGTCAGTCGAGAAGACTGGCCTGAGATGCCGGACGTCCACATGCTGGACATCGAAAACGTCTCCGTCGTCCTCGGTGGCGCTACGGTCCTGTCCGCCGTCACCGCCCGGGTCGAGCGGGGCGGCTGGCTCGGCGTGATCGGGCCGAACGGGGCCGGCAAGTCGACGCTCATCCGCGCCGTCGGCGGCCTCGTCCCCTACGACGGCCAGGTTTGTATAGCGGGCCGCCGGCAATCGAGCGGCGACCGGCGGGGCCGCGCCCGCGCCGTGGCCTACGTCCCGCAACGGCCCGTCTTGCCACCTTCCATGAGCGTCACCGACTACGTGCTCCTGGGCCGCGCCGCCCATCATTCCTACCTCGGACCGGAGACGGCTCGAGACCGGCGGGTGGCCGCGGCGGTGCTCGAACGGCTCGAACTGAGCGCCTTCGCCCGTCGCCGGCTCGGGGAGCTGTCCGGAGGCGAGGCTCAGCGAGCCGTGCTGGCCCGCGCCCTTGTACAGGAGGCGCCCGTACTGGTCATGGACGAGCCGACCACGTCGCTGGACCTCGGCCACGCCCAGCTGGTACTGGAGTTGGCCGACCAGCTACGGCGGGAAAAAGGCCTGTGCGTCCTGTGCGCCATCCATGACTTGACTCTCGCCGCCCAGTTCGCCGAAAAGCTCTTGGTCCTGTCGCACGGACGGCCGGTGGCTACAGGGGCTCCGGACGAGGTGCTCACGGAGGCCAATGTCTGGCGTTTTTTCGGGGCCGAGGTCGAGGTATTGGCCGGGAGGTCGGGATTGGCCGTCTCACCCGTGCGGTCGGGGACGCCGGCCCGCCAGGACCAGGCCTCGTAATGAGGGCCTCGTGAGAGACAACGGCCTGGCCAAAGATAAGGATGGGTGAACGTCAAATGTCGACTGAACCTCCTGCCCCGCCGGCTGCCGACCCGGCGGCCCCACCCACTGAGGCGCCGCCCCAAGCTACGAGACGGGCACCATCACTTGTGCTGGTGGCCACGGGCGACGGCAAAGGCAAGACGACGGCCGCAATGGGGACGGTCCTGCGCGCTCTCGGCCGGGGCTGGAAGGTGTGCGTGGTCCAGTTCCTCAAGTCCGGCAAATGGAAATCCGGTGAGGCCCGCATGCTGAGCGAGCTCGGGGCCGAGTGGCACGTCATGGGGGACGGCTTCACCTGGGAAGTCGACGACCTCGAACACTCGGCGGAGATGGCCCGCTCGGCCTGGGCGGTGGCCAAAGAAGCGATCGCCTCGGGCCGCTACCAGCTCGTCGTCCTCGACGAGGTCACCTACCCGGTCAATTGGGGTTGGCTGCCACCCGACGACGTGGCCCACTCGATCGCGTCCCGGCCCACCAAGGTGAACATCTTCGTGACAGGCCGAGATGCCCCGGCCTCTCTGGTCGATATTGCGGACACGGTCACAGACATGCGCAACGTGAAACACGCTTACGAGGCCGGGATCCGGGAGGCCAAAGGCATCGACTTCTGATGTTGACCCTCCTCCTTGGGGGCGCCCGGAGCGGGAAGTCGGCGCTGGCCCTACGGCTCGCGTCCGCCGGCCCCTCCCCCATCATTTTCGTGGCCACCGGGGAGGCCCTTGACGACGAGATGGCGGAACGTATCGCCCGGCACCGCGCCGAACGGCCGGCTTCGTGGGCCACCGTCGAAGCACCCCTAGACATCGAAAAGGCGCTCAGCAGCGTAGAAAAGGGGGGCACTGTGATCATCGACTGCCTCACGTTGTGGGTGGGCAACCTCCTGGCCGCCGGCCACGCCGACGGTGAAGTATTGGACCATGCGATAAAAGTGGCGGCGGGGGCGGCGGCCAGGACCGGCCTGGTGATCGTGGTTTCGAACGAGGTGGGCTCCGGGATCGTCCCCGGCGACGCCCTGTCCCGCCTCTACCGCGACCTCCTCGGGCGGGTCAACACGGTTTTCGCCGAACACGCCGCCGATGCCTTCCTCGTAGTCGCGGGCCGGGCCGTGCCGCTGCTACGACTGGCACCGGCCGGCGCCCCGGGACAGGAGGCGCCCGCACCGTGAGTGCCATATCGGAGCTGCGGGCGGCGGCCGCCTTCCTCTCGCCGCTGGGGCAGCCGGCGGGGCCGGCCTCATCCGCCGTGACGCCCACGCCACGCACAATGGCCTACTTCCCCTTGGTGGGGGCGGCGATCGGGGCGCTGGTCGGGTTGGCGTGGAAACAAGCTGAGCACTCGTCGTCTCGATTCCTCGCCGCGGCACTGGCGCAGGCCGCCGACTGCGGCCTCACGGGCGCCCTGCACCTCGACGGCGTGGCCGACACCGCTGACGGCCTGCTGGCCCACGTCCCGGCCAAAGACCGCCTGGACATAATGGCCGAGCCCGGGGTGGGTGCCTTTGCCGTTACTGCCGTCGGAGTCGCTTTGATGACGCGAGTAGCGGCGCTGGCTGCGCTCGAGCCCTCGCCCGCCCTGCTCGCCGCTCTTTACTGTTCGTCTCGCTCGGTGATGGTCATCGGGGCCCGGTCGGTGCCCTACGCCCGCAAGGAAGGGATTGTGACGGCTTTTCTCCCGTCTGGCTCTTTCCCGCCGCAAACGCGCCCCGGCCCGGTCGACCAAGCCCTGTTGGCTGCCGTCGGCGGGGCGGTGGCGGCGCTCGGCCTGGCCTCGGCCGTGGCCGGACGGCGCGGAGCGGTCTCGGTCGTCGCCGGCTGGGGGGCGGCCGGGCTCGTATTGGAGAGCGCCCGCCGGCGTCTCGGCGGCTACACCGGCGACGTCCTCGGGGCGGCCGGCGTGGCCTGCGAGACGTTGGGCCTGGTTGTCGCCGCCCAAGGGACGCGGTCGCCGCATGGGTAGCCCGGGACGTCAGGGGGGGGCAATTGGCGATCGGGCATGGGCGCGTCCCGTCCCGGTCGTGGGCGACACCACCTCGGCCGCCGAGCGGGCCGCCAACCCGCAGTCGTGGCGCTTCGGGGACGCCGAACGGCGGGCGTTTTACGACATCGTGAGCGCCCGGCGCGACATCAGGCGGTTCCGGCCGGACCCGCTCCCGCCCGCCCTGGTCGAACGGGTGCTGGGGGCGGCCCACAAGGGACCGTCCGTGGGCCACAGCCAACCCTGGCGCTTCCTGGTCGTGACTGCGCCCGAGACACGCCAGCGCGCCGCCGTCATCGCCGAACGTGAGCGCCAGCGCCAGGCCAACCTCCTGGCCGAGGACGCCCGGCGCCGGATGCTCGACCTTCAGCTGGACGGCATCCGCGAGGCTCCCCTCGGGGTAGTGGTCTGCTGTGACAGGAGGGCGGCGGCCAACGGCGTGCTCGGCCGGGCCACCTTCTGTGACGCCGACATGTGGTCGTGTGCCTGCGCCATCGAGAACCTGTGGCTAGCCGCCCGGGCCGAAGGCCTCGGTCTGGGGTGGGTGACGCTCTTTCCCCCGGAAGAGCTGGCCGCCCTGGTCGGCCTGCCTGAGCGAGTGGAGACGCTCGGTTGGCTCTGCCTGGGTTGGCCGGACGAGCGGCCTCCGGCCCCCGGCCTCGAGCGAGCCGGGTGGTCCCGGCGGGCACCGCTCGGATCGGTGGTCCTCTACGACTACTGGGACGCCGGCACCCGAGCGCCTGCCAGTTCCGAACTGCGGGCTCCCGATCAGAGCGCTGTCGTCGGCGCTCGCGACGCGGCCGACACCCTGCTCACGCCGCCCGGCTCGCTGGGCGTGCTGGACAAGGCCCTCGACCGTCTGGTCGCTCTCGGTATCGACGCAGTGGAAAGCGCCACTCTGGTGCTCGTGGCCGCCGATCACCCGGTCACCAGGTACGCGGTGTCGACCTATCCCTCCACTGTTACCCGGGAAGTACTGGAAGCCACAGTCGCCGGCGAATCGCTCGGTGCCGCCGCCGCCCGGGCGGCGGGTCTGGGCGTGGTAGCCGTGGACGCCGGCGTCGATGGCCCGCGGGTAGACGGCGCCCTCGACTTTCGGCCCGCCGGGCACCGCGGCGACCTGGTCGGGGCCGACGCTTTGACCGCCGCCGACGTCGACCGGCTGCTGGGCCTGGGTCGCGAACTGGGCCGGGGCACCGCGGCCCGGATCCTCGCCCTCGGCGAGGCCGGCGTCGGTAACACCACCATTGCCGCCGCCCTCGCCGCCGCCCTTCTGGGCCTCGGCCCCCACCAGACCGTGGGGCTCGGGGCCGGCGGTGACAGTGCCACTATCGAACGAAAACAGCAGGTCGTCTCCGCTGCTCTCCGCCGCGCCGCCGGCCGGCTGGGGCGGGCCGCCGGCCCTCTTGCCGCCCTGCAAGCGGTGGGTGGTCCCGAGTTCGTGGTCCTCGCCGGACTGGTCCTGGGGGCGACCGAGAGCGGCAAGGCCGTAGTCGTCGATGGGCTGGCCACCTCGGTCGCCGCCCTCTGCGCCGCCAGGCTGGAGCCGGCGGCGGCCGCCCACCTCGTGGCGGGCCAGAGGAGCCGGGAGCTGGCCCACGGGACCGTTCTGGAACAGCTGGGCGCCGAACCGCTCCTCGACCTCAGGATGCGGGCGGGAGAGGGGGTGGGGGCGGTGCTTTCCTCCCAGCTGTTGGCCAACGGGCTCCGGATGAGAGCCGTCGCCGGCCGGGTCACCCCGACGCCATGACTTGGCCCAGGTGAGTTGGGGCCGATGAGTTGGGGCCCGGCGGATCGTCCTGCTCACATGGCTACTGCTCTGTTGAGCCGAGGGGGTGGCGTAGCATGCGACGCTGTGACCGTCAGCCCCGGTGCACTCGCGCCCCAGCAACTCGACGCTCACCGGCGGGAGCTGACTGCGTACTGCTACCGCATGCTGGGCTCGGGTTTCGATGCCGAAGACGCCGTTCAGGAGACCATGGTGCGGGCGTGGAAGGCCAGCGACAGTTTCGAGGGCCGTTCCAGCGCCCGTTCCTGGCTGTACCGCATTGCCACCAACGTCTGCCTGGACATGCTCAGGTCCCGGCAGCGGCGGGCCCGGCCCATGGAGCTCGGGCCGTCGCGTCCGCCGGTGGACGCCTCGCTCGAGACGTTCCTGCCCGAGGGATCCTGGGTCTCCCCCATCGCCGACGACCGCGTGCTGCCGCTGGAGGCCGACCCGGCCCAGCTGGCGGAGGAGCGCGAGAGCATCCGGCTGGCGTTCGTCGCCGCTCTTCAGCACCTGCCGGCCCGCCAGCGGGCCGTGCTCGTTCTCTGCGAGGTGCTGCGCTGGCAGGCATCGGAGGTAGCCGAGTTGCTCGACACCAGCGTCCCTGCTGTCAACAGCGCCTTGCAGCGCGCCCGGGCCACCCTGGCGACGCTCGACACCGGACCGAGCCAGCCCGTCCTGGACGCCGGCCAGCGCCAGCTGCTGTCCCGGTACGTGGATGCCTTCGAGCGCTTCGACATAGACGAACTGGTCGGCCTGCTCCGCAAAGACGCCGTGCAATCGATGCCGCCCTACGCCATGTGGTTGCTGGGCTCCGAAGACATCGGCCGGTTCATGCTGGGCCCCGGCCACGGTTGCTTCGGGTCCAAACTGGTCCCCGTCCATGCCAATGGCTCACCCGCCTTTGGGCACTATAAGCCCGGCCATGGGGGTGTCCTTACGCCGTGGGCCATCATGGTCATCGAGATCTCGGGGGACCGGATCTCGGGCATCCACTCCTTCCTGGAAGCCGACCGGCTTTTCCCCGCTTTCGGGCTACCCCTCGAGCTCCCGGCGTAACCCGCTCAGCTCCAGCAGCTCGGCCAGCCGGTCCGACACTTCCTCGAGCCGCAGGCGGCCGCCGCCTCGCCGGCAAAACAACTGCAAACGGGCCAGGATCTCGACAGTGGCAAAGTCGGGCACGCCCTGCCACGCCAGCCAAGCCACATCGATGCTTCCGTCAGGCCTCTCGACCACCAGGCGGGCCAGCGCCCCTTCCGGCGCCGCGCCCGAAGCGACGACGATCTGCTCCTGGTGCACGCCGGGCGGCTCCGCTCCGGCGCCCGGCCCGCCGGGGGCCCACCAGCCGGCTGACGGGGGTTGGCGCGACGAACCGCCCTCCGCGGCCTGAGCGGGCTCCGGGCACATTGCAATTGTGGACGAACCAACGGGCGTCAATTCACCGCCCCGGCAGGGTTTGGGCCGTCAGGGTTTGGGCCGTCAGGGTTTGGGCCTCAACCATTGTGGGCCGGCCCCCGGAGGGGGCGGCGCGGTGTCAGGGCAGGGTCAACCCGGCGGGGCGCCCAGGTCGGGGATGGCCAACCGCTCCCCGTCTCGCCTGGCGGAGCGGTGGGCCACAACCCCGGGAAGGGTGAAGTTGGCGGCCACCCAGGCGTTTATAGGCGGGAGGGTGCGGGTGGTCACCGCCCGCACGAAATCGTCGGCCAGGAAATGATGCGACCCGTCATGGCCGGTCGGGAGGCCGGTATAGCTGGCCGGCAAACGGCTGCGGTCGTGCACCGGGGCGAGGCCGTGCCCATGGCCTGTCCCGGGCGTCTTTTCCGGAGCCAGGAGGCCGGAGATGTCTGTCACCGTTTGTTTGTCCTGCCAGACGCTCACTTCGGCCAGCTGCTCCAAACTGGCTTCGGTGCCGAAATAACGGTAGCGCGATTCGCGTATATGGGAGGGATAGCCCACCCGGCGCATTTCGTTCGTCCTCACAATGCTGCCGTCGGCCAATTCGAACAATGCGGTCGCATTGCTGAAGTCGTTGTCGAACATACTGACCGAACGGTCGAAAACACCGTCTTCCCTGTCGTCCCGGACAGCCAGGCAACTGACCGAAACGGCCCGTTGACGAAGGACGGACAAAACTCCGCCGAGGGAGTGCGTCGGGTAAAGCATGGGTGGGAAACTGGCTGTTTCTTTCCACCGTTCTCCTCCACTGAAGCGGTAGGCGTCGTAAAACCCTAGGTCCATATCGTGTACATAGTCGCCCTCGGCATAAAATATCCGGCCGAAATCGCCGGCCTCATGGCGTTGACGGGCATAAACGGCGGCCGGGTAGTAATAACTCGTCTCGCCCATCATGTAGACGAGACCGGTGGCCCGGACCGCGTCCAGGATCTCCTGGATCTCCGGCTCGCTGATACCCATGGGCACTGCCGAGTACACGTGCTTGCCGGCTTCGAGCGCCTCGAGGACCAGTGGCCCGTGCGTCCACCGCTGGGTGAAAATGGCGACAGCATCGCAATCCGACTGGAGCATGGCCTCGAATGTGGGGAAGGCGCCGTCCAGACCGAACTCGCTCACCGCTCGTTCGGCGCGGTCCGGCTCCTGGTCCGTGACGAAGACCCGGTCCACTTCCGGGTGCGCCCGGAACAAGGGCAGAAAACTGCCCGAAAACTGGCCGGCGCCGACCAGGCCGATAGTCATCCCCACAGACGGTGCTCCCTTCGGTAGTGCCCGAGAAAAACAGTGTTTGCCTCAGGGCTGGCTGTCTCCTGACCCTAACGCCCGCGTGGCTCAGGTGGGGGCGAAGAACGCCAGCACAAACCCGCTCAGGGCCAGCAGGAGGGTCCCGATCGTCATCAACCGGAACACTTTTTCCCCGAGCACGCCTTCTTCCACCCGGCCGGCCGTGGACCTGGTGAACGTGAGC
>DATJUH010000140.1:0-12902 GCA_035502515.1 Acidimicrobiales bacterium | reverse complement strand
CGCTGGCCCCGTCCACAACGACAACGCTGGCCGCGGCCACAACCACAACGCCGGCTCCGCCTACCTCCACGACCGGGCCGCCCATAGGCCCGACGGTCGGGCCCACCACGCCGAGCGCCGCGCCTCTGCCCGCCAACGTCCCGCCGGCGTCTCTATCGCCCGGCAGCCTGTTCAACGACGACGTGCAAAACTGGCCGGTCGACGTCGATTCGGCCGAATATTCCGGAGACGTAGTGGCGGACTACGAGGCGAATTACGGTGCCGTCGGCGTCAACACGATGCCCATCTACGAAGTCCCGGAGAACCAACCCGAGGCCACCATCTCCATCGCCTCCGGCTGCAACAACTTCACGGTCCAAACGGGGACCGAAGTACCGATCCCGCCTTACGTGGCTCTGAACGGCTCGTCTGACAGCCCACTGGTAATTTATCAGCCGTCGACCGGCAGCGAATGGGAGTTTTGGCAGGCAAAGCAGCTTTCCGCCCGCAATTACAGCGCTTGTTGGGGAGGAAAACTGAGCCTGGCGACGTCCGAGGGCGTTTTTCCTTCTCCTTATGGATTGTCTGCCACCGGTATCAGCTACCTGGACACGACAATTACTGAAGCCGACGTTGAATCGGGCTCCATCGACCACGCCATAGCCGTAATACTCCCCCACTGCAACTACTTTGTGTTCCCCGCAGACCGGACCGATTGTGGAAGTGACCCCGGCCAACCCGCTGAGGGGCAGTGGTTCCGCTTCGCCCCCGGGACGACGTGCTCGCCTGCGCAGTGCAGTACTCCGTTTGCGCAGATGGTCTTCAAGGCGATTCAGACTTATGGCATGGTCGTAGTCGACCAGGGTGGCGCCGTGATGATCGAAGCGGAGCAGCAAAGCGACTGGGGGGCAGAGGGAAATCCGGGTACCGACCCGATCACGGCGAGTTGGGACGGCCTGCCCGAGTTCCAGGTGGTCGCCAACCTCCCCTGGCCCAGCCTCCAGGCCGTCGACCCACCGCAGTAACCGGGCCTGACGCCGGATTGGAATGAACCCGGGTGAAAGGGCAATAACCGCTGGTTGATAAACGGTCGCCCGGTTTATAAGCGCCCACCCACTTCGTCGAAGTTTTCTGTTTGCCCAGCCGGGACCTTGGCCCGGGCTGGTGTACACTTCGCCAACTCAACAGATGACGCCGGAGGGGGTAGGCGATGGCACGAACACGGGGCGGAAGTCATCACGAACGCGCCAGCGGCGGTGTGTGGACCGGACTGTCATCCCGGGCCGCCGCCCTGGGGGTGGTTGCCGCCGTAGCCGCCACGGAAATGGTGGCGACAGCCGATACGGCGGTCGCATCGGCGTCCGAACCGGGGGCGGGGGCGCCTGGGACCGTGTTCGTAGCCAACTTTGGCGGCGAAGGCGCCAGCGGCATCCAGGCGACGGGGTCGGTCACTTCGTACCGCCCGAGCGCGACCGGTAACGCTTCTGCCCTGGGAACATTTGCCACCAAGATAAACGCCCCCCAGGGCGTCGCTTTTGACGCTTCCGGTGACCTGTGGGTGGCCAACTCCAACACCAATACGCTCGTTGAGTACTCGAGGGCCGAACTTGGCAAGGCCTCGCCGGCGCCCGTGGTGGTCATCTCGTCCAACTCGTCCGGCAGCCTGGCCGGCCCGGGAGGGCTGACGTTTGACCCGGCCGGCGACATGTGGGTGGCCAACACCAGCGTCAGCACGGTAGTCGAGTACACCAGGAGCCAGCTGGCCAGATCAGGGGCGCCCACGCCGAAGATCACCATTACCAACAACAGCTTCAACGCACCCTTCGGTGTTGCTTTGGATTCCCACGGCAATTTGTGGGTCTCGGACAACGCCCAGCAAGGAAGCCCTGCTATCTACGAGTACCTGAAGAGCGACCTCACGTCAGCCTCCCCCACGCCCCGGCTCACCATCTCGGTGCCTCTGAGCCCGATCGGCGACGATACCCGCTCGGGGTTGAGCTTCGACTCATCGGGGGACCTGTGGTTCGTCGACTCGGCCGGCAACTCCCTCGACAAGTTCAGCAAAGAGGAGCTCACGAAGACGGCTCCCAAGCCAACGGTCACGATTTCAGCCGGCTCGTCCAACATCTTGAACGCCCCCGACGACCTGGTCTTGGACCAGGCCGGCGACGTATGGGTGGCCAACACGGGAAGCAACACAATCGTGGAGTACTCCAAAAGCGAGGTAGCCAAGTCGGGGTCGCCGGCACCGGTACGGACGCTCTCGGGGAAGTCCACAGGGCTCAATTACCCGATGTCCCTGGCTGTTGAGCCGGCCCCGAAGGCGGACTGACCTTCGGTCTTTCAGGCGTGCGCTCGAGGAGGCGCCGGCCCACATCGCGGCCGTCGAATGGCCACGGCACAGAGCGCGCCGGGAAAGTTGCGGACTATCTGACCGAGGTCCTCTGGCTCCTGCGGGTCCACCATGAAGGCGCAGACGAGCTGTTGTACCCACTGCTCGAACAGCGGGTGCCCGCGCACACGGAGCTTTTCGCCCGGATGGAGGAACAACACGCCCTCGTGCCGGTCGCTCACTTGTCGTGTAGCGATTGCCACACCCGTGACACCGAGACGATCACAGGCGAGGCGTAGTTCTGCCTCCCGCACGGCGCCGATGGCGGCCGGCTTTCGCACCTCATCGTCGTGGTGTCACGGGGGCACCGCGCCCTGAGCGCGCCCAGCCCGGCGAACGCGAGGTGGAGCATCGCCCCCCGCATCTCCTGGCCCAGGCCCTGGCCTTGAAAGTCTCGCCCCAGCCAGGAGAAGGAGCTGACGGTCCGCACCTTCGGGAACTCGATCCCGGTCATCTCCTGACCTCCGACCGGGCGCCCGTCTACGACGGCGGCGAAGACCAGGGCCCACACTTCGGTCGTCACGAAGGAATCATGGCAATGGTGGCAGGAAGACAACCAGACGGTCCGCAGAGCTGCAGGGCATCTTCCGGATGCGCGCCCGGGCTCGGACCAGGGGTCGACTACGATCCTTTGATGTTCCTCGATCCGATGACCGGAGGCGAAGTGAGCCCCGACGTGGCTCATGCTCTGATCGGGGCAGGCGGCCTGGTGCTCGACGTGCGGGAGGACGACGAGTGGGACGCAGGCCACATCGCCGGTGCCGTCCACATACCTTTGGGTCAACTAGTTGAGCGGGTCGATGAGCTGCCGGAAGATCGCCAGCTGGTCGTCGTGTGCCGCTCGGGGGCCCGTTCGGCGCGGGCCACCGCTTTCCTGGCTTCGTCGGGGCTGGCCGCTGTCAACCTGGCCGGTGGCATGCACGCATGGGCCGGCGCCGGGCTGCGCTTTGAGGCCGCAGATGGGACTCCCGGCGTAGTCGCGTAATCGTCCGGCGAGCGGCCGCCCGCCGGTCGGGACCGCAAGGGTCAGCCAGCTCACGACCTATTCGACTTGGGGAGCAAAACCGGTCATTAGATGACCGGTTTTCCGTCTTACGATCAAAAAGAACAGCTCCTACAGAAAGGCAACGATCATGGCCGATCGAGATGGGTACATCGCCGGCGTCCCCTGTTGGGCCGACACCTACCAGCCAGACCCTGAAGCCGCTCTTGACTTCTATTCCGGCTTGTTTGGTTGGGAATTCGAGAACGTGGTGCCCGAAAGCTCAGGCGGCAAGTACTTCATCGGGCGCATACGTGGTGGCGATGTAGCCGCCGTCACCTCTGTTCCCGAGGGCGCACCACGAGTGGCCACATGGAACACGTTCGTTTGGGTCGACAACGCCGACGAGACCGCGGACATCGTCCGCAAAGCCGGTGGCACCGTCGTGAGGGAGCCTTTCGACGTTACGGGCGCCGGCCGTATGGCGGTCGTCTCCGACCCGGAAGGGGCCGCCTTTTGCCTTTGGCAGGCGAAGGGCCACAAAGGTTCGAGGATCGTCAACGAGCACGGCTCAGTGAACTTCAACGTCCTGGCTGCTCGCGACACTGAGGGTGCGAAGGCGTTCTACGGTGCCGTGTTCGGCTGGAAGGCCATCCCTGCCCAGGGCGAGACCATGTGGTGGGCACTGCCCGGTTACGCCGACCACCTCGAGGAGACCAGGCCCGGTCTTCGGAAGCAAGCGGCAGAATTCGGGGCGCCCGAGGGCTTTGTCGACGTAGTGGCCGCCTTTAACCCGATCGCCGGCAACGACTCGAAAACGCCGGCCAACTGGGGCATAGCCTTCGGGGTTAACGACGCCGACGCCACCGCGGCCACAGCGGTAAAACTCGGCGGTCAAGTCGTAGCCGGGCCGTTCGATGCCCCATGGAGCAGGTTGGCGGTGATCAAGGACCCCCAAGGGGCCACTTTCAGCGCCACTCAATTCGTACCGGAAAACAAGGACATAATCTAAACCGGGTCAAGCCACGCCACGCTCAGGAGGGGGCCGGTGGCCGAGACAACCGCCCGCGCCGTGGTTAGGCTTGGCCGGTGGTCAACGTCGACCCCGCGGTCACCCGGGCGGTCGGCCTTTTCAAGCGCTACGGACGATCGGTCCCCTGGGTGTTGCGCGACCTGGACCTCGTGTTGGAACCGGGGTCGGTGACGGAAATAGTCGGCGTCAACGGTTCGGGAAAATCCACGCTGCTCCGGATCCTGGTGGGCGTGACGAAGCCCACCCGGGGCGGGGTCAGCACCAGACCCGTTGCCGTCGGCTACGTCCCCGAACGCCTCCCGGCTCGGGTACGCATGACAGGGCGCACATATCTGGGCCACATGGCCCGGCTACGGGGTCTGGATGACGTTGAGGGTCACGCCAGGGCCGAAACCCTGGCTGAAGCTTTCGCGCTACATCCCGGGCTCGATGCGCCCGTAACCACCCTTTCCAAAGGCAACCGGCAAAAGATCTGCCTGGCTCAGGCCCTGCTCACCCCGGTGGGCTTGTTGGCCCTCGACGAACCGTGGAACGGGCTTGACCCGACGGCCCACGAAGCCTTGCGACGCGAGCTGGCTGGAGCCCGCCTGGCGGGGACGGCGGTGGTCACCACCGCTCACCGCGTCGCGACCGTCGCCGGTGCCGACCGTACCTTGGTGCTCAGAGAAGGCCGCCTCGAACTCCCGAAGGGGAACGAGACTGCACCGGTCCGGGGCCGGGCCGGAGAAGCGGGCACCGCCCAGATGGTGGGGGTCGAACTCGTGGCACCAGAGGGGGTACTCAACCCCGACGAACTTCCGGCCTGGCCCGGAGTGGACTTCGCCCGCCGCTCAGGCCGCAACTGGCAGCTCTCGGTCCATCCCGGTTGTGTAGACGGGCTGCTCGAGAGGGCATTGCGCGCCGGATGGTCGGTGCACCGGGTCGAGCCGGGCCGGGAAGCGCCATCTGCCAGGCCAGAGGTTGGACCGTGAGCGGGCTGGCGCGTTATATCGCCGCCGACACGGCCAGGTCACAGCGCTGGCTGCCGCCTCTGCTTGTCTACGCCGTCTTCTGCGCTTTCAACCTGGCCGCCGACGGCTCGGCCGCGGGCAACGCCCTTCCCACAATGGCCACCGCGGCGGCCGCGCTGCTGCCCATCTCGATCTGGCTGACGGTAGTCGTCGGCAATTGTGAAGATCCCGTCCAGGCGACGATCACGGCGGCCACAGTGGGCGGCGAGGCCCGCCTCCGCTTGGCCAAGCTCCTGGTGGCGTTAATGGCGGCCGCCGCGCTGGGTCTCATCTCGACCGTGCTCGCCTGGCTGGGCACCAACAATTTCGGCCTCACCGATTTCCGTGCCCTCGGGGCCGGGCTGGCCGCCCATCTCCTGGCTGCGGTGGTAGGTGTCGCCGCCGGGGCCTGGTGCATGCGGCCCATCCTCGACCGTCGAGCCTGGGCCGTGCTGACCGGCCTGGCCGTGACCATGGTGGAAGTCCTGGTGCCGCACTGCCCGCCCGTGCGCCAGTTCCTGGTCCTCTTCGGGCCAGCCGAGCCCGCTCACCTGGCCGCCGGCATCGCCCTCATCGCCGTGCAGTCGGTCGGGATCGCCGCGGTCCTGGTGACCGGGGCCCTGCGCTGGGGCCAAGCACACGCCTAGTCGTCGCTGGCATTGAGTTCCAGGTCGGCGTCACGGTCGAGGGCCGGCGGCAATTGAGCCCTCGGTGTCAGGAAGGAGGGCGGGGAGGCTGAACATACTCAGGGCGGGCTCGAGGCCGACAACTTCGACCGGGGGGAAGGCGCCCCGCCGGGCCAGCCATTCGTCACGGGTGAGCTCGAAGCTGACGGCCACCTTGGGCTCACCTCTGGGGGCATGACGGTGCCGGCCGTTCTCGCGGTACCCGAGTGCTCGTGACACTCCGGCTGACGATGGGTTGTCCTGGAAAGCCGCCGACCGGGCGATGACGGCACCCAGGCCTTCGAACGCGAGGTGGAGCACCGCCACCCGCATTTCCTTCCCGAGGCCGCCACCCTGGTATGGGCGAGAGAGCCATGAACCGGTGGCCACCTCCCCCAAAATGGCGAAGTCCCGGGCGCACAGATCCTGAATACCGATAGGGCGGTCGCCGAAGAGGACCACGAACTCGAGGTGCCAATCTTGGGTTTTCCAGGCGGCCCGGTTGCCCCACCAGAACTGAACGGCGTTACGCCGCCGCACCGCCGGTTCGGCGTCCGTCCACGGTTGGGAGAAAGGCATTTCGGCCGGGTCGTGAATGCCAGCATCAATGGCGTCCAGTAGCCCGGGGAAGTCGTTGTCGCGGTGAGGTCGCAGCACCAGCCTGGGCGTGTGGAGTTCCAGCTCGAATAATGGCCAATAGGAGCCCATGGCCACCATTGTCGCTTCAAGGAGGCACCCGGCGCTCCTTTATATGGACGAGCACATTTAGTCGGTACTACCGCCAACACCGTGCCGCACCAGGCCGGCCTCGAAGGCCAAGACGACCGCCTGCACGCGGTCACGCAACCCGAGCTTCATCAACAGGTGGGACACGTGCGTCTTCACCGTTGTTTCGGAGATATACAGTTCCGCCGCTATCTCGGCGTTGCTACGGCCTTTGGCCACCAGCTTCCAGACGTCGACCTCACGTTCGGTCAGCTGCCCCAGAAGCTCTGGGACAGCGGGCGCCACAGACGAGGTGGCGACTTGAGAGGGCTCGGTTGTGCCCGGCAGCAAGCGGGCAATGAGGCTGGTGGTCACGGCCGGCGCCAACAGGCTCTCCCCGCCGGCCACCACTCTGACGGCCCGGGTGAGCTCCTCGGGAGTGGCATCTTTCAAAAGGAACCCGCTGGCCCCGGCTCTGAGCGCCTCCATGACGTACTCGTCGTGGCCGAAGGTGGTGAGCATAAGTACGCGAGATCCCTTTATTTGCCTGGTGGCTTCTATGCCGTCGAGCCCCGGCATGCGTATGTCCATGAGCACCACGTCGGGGTGGGTGGCGGCCACGCCGGCCACGGCCGCCGCACCGTCGCCCGCCTCGCCCACCACCTCGATGCCAGGCTGAGCGGCCAGGATCATACGGAAGCCCTGGCGCATGAGCGGCTGGTCGTCGGCCACGAAGACCCGCACGGGCGGGCCCGGCGGGGCGTCGCTCACACCCGGCCCGTCGGCAACCACGCCTCGACCGCGAAACCCCCCTCGCACGGCCCCGCCTGCACCCACCCATGGCATTGCGCCGCCCGCTCGCGCATGCCGAGGAGGCCTTGGCCCGGGTTGCCGTTGACCGAGGGCCCGTCACCCGACGTACGGCGTGGGGGGAGCACACCTCGCCCGTTCCGTACCCGGACCGAGACCCCGTCCTGGCGGTGATCAATCGCCACCAGCGTCTCTGCCCCCGGGGCGTGCTTTACCACATTGGTGAGGGCCTCCTGGGTTATGCGGTAGGCGGCCAGGCCTACTGCCGGGGTGAGCGCGTCGGCGGCTCCCTTCATCTCCAGCGTGACCGGCAACCCGGCCATCCCGGCCCCTTCGACCAGGGCCCTGACCTGGGCCAGGGAGGGCTGAGGGGCGCGGGGAGCGCCCTCGAAGGCCGTGGACCACGACAGCGCCGCCGCCCCTGACGCCGCCCCGCCCTCGTTCGGGGCGGTCTGGCCGGCCGGCCCGGGCCCGTCGAGAACAGGTTCGCGGAGGGCCTCCAACATGGTCCGCAGCTCGCTCATGGCTTGGCGGCCCCCGTCGATCATCGAGTCCAGCACCTCCCGGGTGGGGTGCTCTGGGGGCAAGCTCTCCCGCACCGCGCCGGCCTGCACAACGAGCAGGCTGACGTGGTGGGCGACCACGTCATGCAGGTCGCGGGCGATGCGAAGACGTTCCTCAGCTACGGCCCTTTCGGCGTGGTAGCCCCTTTCGCGCTCGGACTGCTGGGCCCGCTCTTCGGCGGTGGCCAGTAGCGCCCGGTGCGAACCGACGAACAACCCACTGGCCACGGCGGCGACGAAGAACAGCAAATGGGGGCCCACTGTGCTCCAGTGCTGACCTCCGAGGACCACGTCGGCGACCGTCAGGACGGTCCAGGCGGTCAGGCTCATGACCAGGGATTGCGGGGGCGGTCGGCGCACCACGAGCGAGAACGTCGCCAGTGCCGGCAAAGTCAAGGTGAACGTGTCACTGGTGCCCCAGACCGCGTCGCACGCCACTACCACGGCGGTGGTGATGACGAGGGCGGCCTCCGGTCGTCTGCCTCGCAACAGGAGGGCGGCGAACCCCACTGCCTCGATGGCCATCACGCTCACCGGCTGGGTGTTGAGGTTCGTAGTGTTCCCGAACAGAAACACGCCGTAGGCCGCCGCCGCCACCCATTTGATGGCCAGCTCGACCGGGGCGGGCGGCCGGATGGCTTCCGGCCACCCCGGGCCCCACCCTGGCGCAACGTCCTGGCGGTCGGGACGCATCCCCGTTCCTGCTACTTGCTCCCGGCGTCCCGGCGTTGGAGCACCAGGTAGGCGAGACCGAACAAGACGGCCACGAACAGGGCCAGCTCGCCGAAACCCCACCACGCCGTGAGCGTGTGGGGTTCCCGCATTACCGAGACCACTCTGGCGCCGGCCTGCGTCGGCCAGTACTCCTCGACCGGGTTGCGCCAAGACAGTGGCAGCGTCTGAAGCACCCCTGGCAGGACGAACAAGATACCTATAACGGTAGTGATCGCCCCTGCCGTGTGGCGCAACAGCGTGCCGATGGCCACGCCCATCAGGCCGATCACGGCCAGGAACAGCCCGCCGCCGAGAACAGCCCGCACCACATTGACCTGGCTGAGGTGAGCCGTCGGCATGTGGCCGCTGATCATCAACTGGCCGACGAAAAACGACAGCCAGCTCACGACTTCACCTACAACCACGGCCACGGCGGCGAACACACCGGCCTTGGCGAACAGAAACCGGCCTCTTCGGGGTACGGCGGCCAGGCTGGTGCGGATCATGCCGGTCGTGTACTCGCCCGTTATGACCAGCACCCCGAGCACGGCGATGGTCAATTGGCCGATCAGGAGGCCCGACAGGCTCGCCGCCGTCGGGTCCCACGGGCCGCTCAAAGGCGAATAATTGACCGACGCCTCGTACGAGATCAACGCGCTCACGCCGACCACCAGCACCACCGTGGCGGCCAGGGTGAAAAGGGTCGAGCGCAGCGTGCGTATTTTGGTCCACTCCGACAGGAGGGCGTTGGCGACCGTAGCGGGACGAGAACGGGCCGGCGGTATCGCCACTAGGCGACTGGGCGCTTCGAACGTCGTGGCCGACATCAGCCTCACCTCCCGCTGGCCGCCACTACCAGGCTGTCTGCGCCAGGTGCAGTGGGTACGCCGGGAGTAGTGGGGTGGCCGGGAGCGTTGGCGTGGAACTCCACGCTGTCTTGGGTCAGTTCCATGAAAGCCTCCTCCAGTGAAGGTTCCTGCGGGGTCAGCTCGTGCAGCGCGGCGCCGGCCTGGCGAGCCATTTCACCGATGACCGGGGCCTCCAGACCAGCCACGACGATGGCGCCGTCGGGGGTTGTTTGCACCGATGCGCCGGCATTCTCCAGACGAGGTGCGAGCAAGCCGGCGTCAGGCGTCCGTACCAGGACGGACCGGCCGGAACTGTGCTTGATGAAGTCATCCACGCTGGCGTCGGCGATCAGGCGGCCCCTGCCGATCACGATGAGGTGGTCGGCGGTGAGGGCCATCTCGCTCATCAAATGGCTCGAGACGAGGACGGTCCGGCCCTGAGCGGCCAGGGCCCGCATGACCGTGCGGATCCAGCGGATGCCCTCGGGGTCGAGACCGTTCACCGGTTCGTCGAACATGAGGACCTCCGGGTCGCCCAACATGGCCGCGGCGATGCCAAGGCGTTGGCACATCCCCAGAGAAAAAGTGCCCGCCCGCTTACGGGCCACGTCCAGCAGGCCGACCATGTCGAGCACCTCGTCGACGCGCTGGGCCGGGATGCCGTTGCTTTGGGCCAGGCACAGGAGATGGAAATAGGCTCGCCGGCCTCCGTGAAAAGCCTGGGGGTCGAGCAGCGCCCCCACTTCGCGCAGCGGCGCCGGCAGGTCCACATATGACCGGCCGTTGACGGCCGCCGCCCCGGAACTGGCGTGGTCGAGACCGATGATGACCCGCATCGTGGTGGTCTTGCCGGCGCCATTAGGCCCGAGAAAACCCGTCACGCTGCCGGGATGGACATCGAACGACAGGTTGTCCACCGCCACCGCCGGCCCGAACCGTTTTGTCAGGTTGCGCACTTCGATCATTCATTACCTCCTTGGTGGGCCGGCGACAGGTCCGAGCCGGCCCTACTCATCGTCATGGCGGCGGGCCATTTGGCACATCGGCCGGAGGGTCGAACTTCCTCGGTCTCGGGGACGAAATCTGGCCTCGTTCTCAAGGAGGATGCCTACGGGCGAGGAGGCACGGAAGGGTGGGGCCGAAGCGGCCCAATCTGGGTCCGAAAACCTACCGCTGACAACAGTTTTCGGACCCAGAAGGGGCGGCCGGCGGTTGTCCCTTGCGCCCCGGGGCGCGTCCGGTTTCCCCGCCACCTCGATCAGCCGGTGAGGGCTCGCCAGTACGGGGCGGGCGGCCCTAGGATCTGTGTTGTGCGACCGCCTATCGACGGTGGGACCATCGTCGTAACGGGGGCTTCGAGCGGTATCGGCCGGGAGTTCGCCATCCAACTGGCCGGCCGGGCCGCTACTTTGGTCCTCATAGCGCGCCGGGCCGAGCGCCTGGAGGAACTGCGCCGGCACTTGACCAGCCTTTACCCGCAGCTGAGGGTGGTGGTCATCCCGTCCGACCTCTCCGACGAGGCCCAGGTCGAGCGGGCCCTGACCGACCTGCGCAACCAGGTGGGAGACGTAGATGTCCTGGTCAACAACGCCGGCGTGGGTTATTCGGCCCTCTTCGACCAGGCCAGCTGGCCCCGGGCTCACGCCCTCCTCAGTACCAATGTCCTCGCCACCGTACGCTTCAGCGCCGCGCTGGTCCCCGGCATGGTGGCCCGGGGCCGGGGCGGCGTGCTCAACGTCGGCTCCGGCGCGGGCATGACGATGATGCCGTCGGCCGCTGTCTATAGCGCCAGCAAGCACTTCATTGACGGGTTCAGCGAGGGGCTGCGGGCTGATCTGACCGGCACCGGGGTGGTCGTCACCCAGGTCTGTCCGGGCCCGGTCGACAGCGGCTTCGACGAGGCGGCCGGCTCAGTCGGCGGCATGGTCGGCAGCCCACCGCAGTTCGTGCGCATCGGCGCAGAACAGTGCGCACGGGAGGCTCTGGCCGGGTTCGACCGTGGGGCCGCCCTCGTTTTCCCGGGTCAACCGTACCGCCTCTTGATGCACCTGCTCCCCTTGGTGCCGCGCCGCCTGCGGCGCCTCCAGGTCGCGGCTCTGGCCCGGCGGTCGCGCTGGGCGGGAGCGGCCCAAACCGACGACAACAAGGTGGCCGATATAACGGATATCACGACGCGGGGGAACTCCAACCTGGCCCGGTAGTGCGAGATGGCGCCCACCCCGACCGCCGTTTAGCGCTTCAACCCTCGCCCGCTCCCAGGCACAGCCTCCTTAGGTCTTCGAGCCCCGAACTACTCAAGATCTCGATAACGGCGCGCACCGGCTTCTTCTTTGGCCCCGTTAGCTTTTCGAGGGCCCCGTACCCCGCACTGGCTCGTTCGGGGGCCTCGGTGGTGAGCAAAACGAACGGGTTCTGGCCCATTTCTCTCAGGACCGCAGCCTTGCCGAGCGCCTTCCAGACACCGTCGGTCCGGGCCAGCCCCGAGCGGTGGCTGGTAAAACTCCCCGTAACGTCGAAGAACCACAGATGGCCTTTTGCATCGTGGGCCGTGAAATCGACGTGGATACCCCCGGGTTGGCGCTGGTCCTGGCGAATATCGCTAAAACCGGCGGCCTCCACCACCGCCCGGGCAATTTCCTTGGCCGCTCGTCCCTCACGGATAGCCTGATATTGAACGGGCTCGTTGGGCCGAGCTCGTGAGGCGACGGCCGGTAAGCTCATTTTCGCTCGGGCCGTTCCCCCCTGCCGCGCCAGCAGAAGCCGCTCCTGCTCCACTCGTTTCTGGGCCAGGCTGATGTAGTTCTCGTCCAGGTCATAACAGACGAAATGCCGGCCGGTCCGTACCGCGGCCGCGGCTGTCGTCCCCGACCCGGCAAAGGGGTCGAGGACAAGGTCGCCCCGGTACGTGTACAGGTCGATCAGCCGGGCCGGGAGCTCGACGGGAAAGGGAGCAGGATGTCCAACCCTGGTGGCGCTTTCGGCCGGGATCTCCCAAACATCAAGAGTATTTTCCATGAAGTCGTCTCGCGTCATGGACGACTCAGACGGCAGCGCCTGTTCGGCCCTGGCCTTGGCCGGGATGGCGCGGTCGAACCTCCCTTTGCTGGCCACAATCACGCGCTCGGTCAGATCCCTGATCACCGGGTTGCCCGGTCGCTGAAAACTCCCCCAGGCGCAAGACCCGGATGATCCTCTCTGCTTGACCCAGATGATCTCGCCGCG
>DATJUH010000139.1:0-33053 GCA_035502515.1 Acidimicrobiales bacterium | reverse complement strand
GGACCCGGCGTCGTCGGAGATGCGCGAACCCGACGGTGAGTACCGGTACTCGAAGGGCACCCGGTTGACCCCGGACGAGATGATCCTCAAGTACGCCGCGCTGACGGACGCCTACCCGATCTGGTCGATCGAAGACGGCCTCGGTGAGGACGATTGGGACGGCTGGGAGAAGTTGACCGCGCAATTGGGTGACCACGTGCAATTGGTGGGCGACGATATTTTCGTCACCAACCCGTCCATAATCCGAGAGGCGATCGGCAAAAAGGTAGGCAATTCGGCGCTGATCAAGCTCAACCAGATCGGCACGGTGACCGAGACGCTCCAGGCCATTGCCGTCTGCCGCGACGCCGGCTACACCCAGTTCGTCTCCCACCGCTCGGGCGAGACCACGGACACCTTCATCGCCGACCTCGCCGTGGCCAGCGGCTGCGGACAAATCAAGACCGGCGCCCCCGCCCGTGGCGAACGGGTGGCCAAGTACAACCGGCTGGCCGCCATCGAGGCGGAAGTCGGCACTCTTCCCTACGGGCTGGCCGAGCACCGCTAAGGGAGCGCCGAAGGACTACCTGCGCGCCCGAAGCAACTTCATGCCGGGAGTTGCTGGTGTTGTGGCCTTCGAGGGCGCCAGTTTCCTGAGGCAGGACCTACCGGCTCCGCCGGCTAAACGGGCCCGCCGTCGTGGAGAACGACCGCCTCAGCTGCCTCCCCTTAGGCGCTCGCTCGCCCCCACCAGGGGGCGGGCCGCCTCGAGCAGCCAGCCCAGGCTTCGCCAAACCTGCTCCGGGGAACCGTCCAGGGCTACGTCGCTCTCGACGTCCTCAATGGCACAGGACAGTACGAACAGGAGGTCGTCGAGCCCCTCCATCGCCTTGCGGGCAATGATCAAATCCGATTCGGCCAGGCCTAATTCCCGCGCCCGCTTGCGAGCTTCGAAGTCTCGTTGCCGGCAACTTCTCCGGCAGTACCTCCGCGGTCTGCCTGCCCCTCCGCTCTGGTCGATGGGTTTGCCGCACCACGCGCAGGCGAGATATTTCGTCACTGTGACAAAACACTAATAACTAACTCCTCCACTTCGTGTGATTTGCACTGGAGCCACGAAGTTGTACGTTGGTGCCGTGGCCCGCCGTATCGAGATCGAGCTGACAAGCGCGCGGCCTGATGGTACCTGGACATGGCGGGCCGCGGGGGCGCTGAACCCACGCGGGAGCCTGGACGGATCTCTGCTCTACGAGGCGGCCAAGGCCGGCGACGTTGTACGGGCCGAGGCGGAGTTCGGTATCGATGGCATAACAGTGGTTGCCGTCGAACCTCCCCGGCCACCTGAAGCAGCAGATCCCACCCGTATAGAGCTGATTGATCGTCCCGCTCCGGCGGCGGTCACCACCCAGCTGACCGGCGGCCGGGGCCGGCCAGGACAGGACGGCGGCACTGACAGGCGGCGCGGCGAGCAGGGAGCTCAACGCCGCGGGCGTCCGTCTCAGCGGCCGGCAACCAGTGGCCCGGAGGGAAGTCCCGACCAGTCTGCCGCGAACGGCAATGGCAGAGGTGCCCGGGACGGCCATGGCGACACGGCTTCGGGGGCGCACGCAGGACGAACGGACCGCCAGCCCCGATCGGACCGATCGGACCGATCGGACCGGCCGGCAAGACAACCGAGGACTACCGCCGGCCCCGGACGGGGTGGACCGCGCAGTCCTGGCCCAGGTCTCCGCGAACCTCACGGCGAGGGCGCCGCCGACCGGGCCGGGGGGGCCCGGGCCGAGACCGGACAAGGCGCCCAAAGGCGCCAGGCGCCTCAGCGCCAGAAGCGCCTCAACCCCGGCAACGCTCATCGCAACGCCATGCTCGAGAGCCTGCCTGTCGAGCAGCGGCCGATCGCGCAGCAGCTACTCCGCGGGGGTATCCCGGCTGTGCGGACGGCTCTCCATTTCGAGCGCGAGCGGGCCCGGGACGAGGGCCGGCCCGAGCCGAGCACCGAGGGCGTCCTGGCCCTGGCGGAGTCGCTCGTCTCCCGGGTGAAGGCGGCCGAATGGCGAGACCGGGCCGAGGCGGCCATCAAACTCGGGGACGACCTCGCCATGCGTGACTTGCGTTCCCTCGTCAGCGGCTCGGACGCGGCTCGGGACGAGGCTTCTCGCGAACTCGTCGTCACCCTGCGGGAGCTGCTCGAGCGGCGGGTGGAAGCCCACCGGACGACGTGGTCCGACGAGGTGGCCAAGAACCTCGACGAGGGCCATGTGGTGCGCGCCCTGCGCCTGTCCAGCCGGCCGCCGGACCCGGCGGCCCGATTCTCCGCTGAACTGGCCACGCGGCTGCGGGACGCGGCCGGCTCCGCCCTCTCACCGGCGACGCCGGAGGCTCAGTGGCTCGCCGTCCTCCAGGCCCTGGTGGAAAGCCCCGTCCGGCGGACGGTCAAGCCGGAGGGCCTCCCGGCCAACCCCAGCCCGGAACTGCTGGAGACGGCCCGTCAGCATTGCGGCCGGGTGCCGGCTCTCGCTCCCCTGCTCGGGATCAGCGTGCCGCCTCCCCCCGGCCCCGTCCGTCCGAACGGGCCGGCAAAGCCGCCTGCCCGTAACCGCGGCCGCACCAGCCGCCCGGCGCGGCGCGTTACGGCGACGCCGGCGCCGCCCGCAGCCGGCCCACAACCCGCTCCGGAACAATCTGGCCCGGAACAATCTGGCCCGGAACAATCTGGCCCGGAACAACCCGGCCCAGCACAATCTGCGACAGGGCAATCCGGCACACAGGCGTCCAGCCCGCAGCCCCCCGGCCTACAAGAACCCGGCGTACGACAGCCGGGCACCGAAGAGAGCGCCGCGCCGGCAACTGAGCCGGTGCTCGACGAACAGCCGGTAGCCGAAGCTCAGGGGCCCTCGACCGCTGTCGAGTCGGCGGCAGAGCCTGTAGGCGGCCAGGACGAGTCCCGTGAGCTTGACGGCGAAGGTACTACAGGGACAGACGAAGGCCTGCCTCCCACCGAGGTCACTTCAGGGGCCGGTGCATCACTAGCAAGCGAGCCGTAAAGCCTTCGCTTTCGAAGAAGCTTTTTACGGCCCGGCTGCCGGGGAGAGCGCTGGCGTCGACGCCGATGCAA
Organism: Acidimicrobiales bacterium; assembly: GCA_035502515.1. GTDB lineage: Bacteria > Actinomycetota > Acidimicrobiia > Acidimicrobiales > Palsa-688 > Fen-671. The sequence goes on along the minus strand of DATJUH010000139.1, from coordinate 29,959 downwards.
CCCTCCGAGCTGCACCACCGGACAAGGAGTTCCGCCATGGCCCGGCCGGCCCCTCTCCGGCGGGCGTCAGGGGTGACATAGAGATCCTCGATCGAGCCGACTCGTTCACCGTCGGATAAGGCCAGCGTTCGGCAGGTCCCGAAACCGAGTGCCACATCGCCTTCATCACTGCCCGCTGTCGCCACCACCACCAACTGCCGGGGATCTTCGAACTGGCCGGCAAACGAGGCGGCCAATGGCGGCTCACGCCGGTTGAGGCCAAGCAGGACCCGCCCACCCCGCATCGGGCGCAGCTCCGCTTCAGCCTGTAGGTACATCCCGACCAACTGTTCCACGTCGGTTTGCCGCGCCGCCCGGGCGGAGGGAGCTGGTTCGGGGACCACTGGCGTCACCCTGGGAACCCTTTGAGGCTGGCCCCTGAGGAGCCGGCGCCGCCGGCCTGCTCGGGCGCGCCTTCAGCCCCTCCTGGGGCGATCGGCCGCCGTCTCGTCTCTGCTCCCTACCGGGATGGCTTGAGGAGCTGTTCGGCTCGGGCCAGGACCGTCTTGCGCCCCCTGGTGGCCGCTTCGTATGCGGCCACGGCCGCCACCTCTTCGCGCGACAGCCCGGCCAGGCGCTGGACCACCTGTGAGGCCGACAACGAGTCGTAGCTCGGTATGGCCAGGTCGCCGGCGCGTGGCGGCGGAGGAGGCTCTTCGCGTGGCTCCGGCGCGGGCGCCGGCAAAGCCCGCTCCACCGAAGCGGCCGCGGCGCTGGTTGGCGCGGTGCCCGTCCGAGCGGCGGCGGGCTTCTCGGTGCGGCCGTCGTGACCATCGGTGCCGCTGGGCCCCTTCCACTTGGCCGTGTAGACGGTGTACCTCTTACCGGGCTCAGTGGCCTTGAAAGGGAAGGCTCCCCGACCGGTGGCGAACCCTAGAAATTGCCGGTACCCCTGACGCACGGCGAACTCCCCCACGGTCCGCGCCACACCCACCTGCGGGCCCAACCGGTCTCGTCCCTTTCGCACCAGCCCTGGTACCGCTTCGACCACGCTCAGCGCCAAACCAACCGGACCATAGACGGCCACGTCGAGGATCCGCTCGACTACCGGCTCATCACCGGCGCCGGAGCTCATGTCAGAACCCCGGCCCCTATCAGACACAGTCGCGACACAGCTGGCGTTCCTCATCCGCTAGCTGGCTCCGGTTCTTGACCAGGAAGCACGACTGGCACACGAACTCTCCCGGCTGTTTCGGCAGGACGCGAGTGGCAACCTCTCCCCGCTCGTCGCTTTCCGCCTCCTCTTCGTCCTCTTCCTCCTCCTCTTCGTCCTCGTCCGTCTCCGACACCACGAGGCGCGACTTCAGGATGACGTCCAGGCTTGCTTCTACGTCATCCCCATCGTCATCGTCGTCGTCCTCGTATTCCTCTTCTTCTTCGGGGCCGGCAACGGTGGCGGTTTCTTGATCGGGCTCTTCGACCTCGCTCTCATCGGTCTCTTCGACATCGAGGTCCCCGTCGTCGTCTTCCAGATCCTCCTCGGCTAGCTCCTCCTCGTCGAGATCCTCTTCTTCGTCGATATCTTCCGGCTCGGGGCCGTCTTCGAGGAGCTGGTCGTCGAAGTCGTCGTCGTCGTCAGTCATTGGCAGGTGTCCTTCAGCAACCATTTCAAGCACACAGGATGGCACGTACCACGCTTTACCGGCGGGGCATGCTAAGCGAACTACGCGAAGCTCACCAGTCGGCACGGCAGGCTGCGACGTTAACGCAAGTGAGGCGACATTTATTCACGGCCTCGACTGCGACCGGTCCGGGGCCGTTCAGGACGGCCCGGGGGCCTTTGGTACCGCCAACGCACGCCCGGTAACTTTCGTACCGACAGTGCCGAAGTCGTTTTCTACTTAGCTCCCCGGGCCTCCTGGCCGAGCACTGCAGGGACCCTGCCCCGCAGGACCTCTTTGACCATCATTGCGCACCCGGGGGGCTGCCATCAAGCGAACTCTTTGCCCTCTCACCAGGGCTTATACGCGTCCAACCTGCTCAGGGACGTGCAAAATATGATGATGGCCGGAGGCCCGGCCACCGCCCGCCCACGCTCGACCGCCCACCCGGTGTTCACCGGTGCTGATGCCGCCGGCGGGCCTCGGCCCGGCGCTCCGCTCCGAGGCGGCCCAAGCCGTCTTCCTCGTAGTCGCGGTGGTCTACGAACCCCATCATGGCTGCCACCGAGCGATGACCGGCCTGGTCAGCGATCAGGTCGTGCATCTTCTGGCACACCTTGCGGTATTCAGGGTGGCCCTCGGGGGTAGTCCGGAGCTCGAGCATGTGCATGGCCTCCCGGACGTTCATCTGCACGCTGTAGCGCACGCGGTGGCCCAGCGTGACCGCGTAAGCGGCGACCGTGCTGCCGAACTGGTCGCCGAGGACTTCGTACAGCCCCGCCGACCGGTTCATGGCCTCCTCGTAGACTTCGGCCCCACCCGCCGCCACTACCGCCTCCGGCATGGAGTACCCGAGGAACGGCGTCAAGCCTTGCCATTCAATGGTCAGCAGGCGGTGCCGCTGGAGGTCCCGGAAGGCCCCGTAATCCGACACGACGTCGAAGCGGTAAGAGCAGCGTTCCAGCGCCCGCCCCGGCCGGTGCCGCCTGTTCGCCCGGTCGCCGGCGTACTTCCTCATTATTTCCTGGCGCTCAGGCCCCGTCATTTGTGAAACTCGCAAAGCGAGCTCTTCCTCGCCTAAATGCGTGTACGGGTAAAGCATGGCCGTTACCAGTTTGACTTCGGCATCGGGTTCCCAGTCCACCAATTTCACGTCGGGACCGGCGCCGGCGCCCAGATGAGCCGGCGTCCGCGGGACTTCACCGATAATCCCCTGGGTCAGGTCGGCCATAGCGGAATTATTTTTTTCCATATATGCAGACCAGGCACTGCCTCTGTCGGCGACATCGACACGGCGCACCCATGAAGGAATTACTTTGCGTAATTCAATGAGCATCAAGCCGGCATAATCACGAGCCTCGGGTAATGGGTGCGCTCGCATTCGCAACAATAAAGCTTCGTAACCTTGGCCGGAACCGTAAATCCCCAGGTTCGATGTGGCCGCCGAAGGTAACAGCCCGCGCAAGGTATCGAACGCCTTGGCTTTGACCGCCCGGCGATGGGCAAAGTCGCTGACCCCTTCCGCCTTCGGGTGCCTCTGGGCGAACCACTCGTACAATGCGGGCAGCAACTGGGCGTAGGCGTCGAACATGCGGTCCATATCACCCACGTACCTGGCCCCTAGAGGCGAGGCCAGGATCTCGGGGCTCCGGTAATAGCGGTAGCGGCCGCTCGGCAACCTGGTGTCGTAGGCCACGTACCGGGTGGACTTCTCCATGTAAGACATGAGCCGGCCGCGCTCCAGGACCTTGGTCAGCAGGTTCGACGCTTGCTCGCAGGCCAGGTGGACCCCTCCGAGCTGGGCCACCGAGTCGTCGCCGTACTCGAAGAAAACCCGCTCGTACAGGTCTTCAGCCCGGGCCAGGCCCACGGTGGCATCGACGCTGTGGTCCCCGCTCACGTCGAGGTCGCCCACGAACTCGTCGAGGAACAGGCGCCTCAGGCTTTTGGCCGAGCGCGAATAGCGCGCGAAGAGTGCTCCCTTTACCACCTCAGGCAGGTTGACCAGAGCGAAGACCGGGCCCTCGAGGTTGGTGAAATAGCGCCGCAGGATGTCAGCCTCGGCTGGCGTCCAGGTCTCGGACGCGTACGGGACGTCGGGGGCGTGACGGCTCATGCGACGTGTCAGCCTACGAGGCGGCCGGTGCCCATTGGGGGATGCTCGGGCACCCTGGACCGTGGCGAGCGCGCCACCGATAGAACTTCTACGCCCGCCTGGCGCCGCTTCCGCCTCGGGGGCCGTCCACGATCGAGATGGCAAAACCGTCGTAACCCTTTATCCCCACCGTCTGGATGGCAGTGGCAGCCACCGTAGGCAGATCTTCTTCCGGGGCTCGGACCATGGTCTCGAACAGCTGACGCGTGCCCACGACCGACGGGTCCGAGCTCTCCGCGTCGGCCACCATCCCGTCCCTCACCACGTTGTCCACGACGATGGCGCCGCCCGGCCTGACCAGCTGCAGCGCCCAGCGGTAGTAAGCGGCGTTGTTGGGTTTGTCCGCGTCGATAAAAGCCAGGTCAAAAGTGCCGGGCCCGAACTCCCGGGCCACCCGGGGCAGCGATTCCAGCGCCGGGCCGACAATGACTTCGACAGTGCCGCTCAGGCCGGCGTTGGAGACGTTGGCCCGGGCTACAGCGGCGTGGTGATGGTCCACTTCCAAGCTGATGAGCCTGCCCTCGGGCGGTGCCGGCAGAGCCCGCCCCAACCAGATGGCGCTGTAACCGCCCAGCGAGCCGACCTCGAGCACCCGGCGGGCCCCCATCAGCCGGGCCAATATGTGCAGGAACTTTCCCTGGAGCGGGGAGACGTTGATCGCCGGGAGCCCCGCATCCGTGCTCGCCCGCAAGGTGCTCGCCAATACGTCGTCGTCACCAACCAGCATCCCCGCCAGGTAGTTGTCCACTTGGTCCCACTGCTTGTTGTCCATGGCGCCATTGTTGCAGCCTCAGCGACGCGGCCGCCTGCCCGGCCATAGCCTGCCTGGCCTGGACGCGGAGCCTGGCCTCAGACGCGGAGCCTGGCCTTAGACGCGGAGACTGGCCTGGACGCGGAGACTGGCCTGGACGCGGAGACTGGACGGTGAGCCAGTGGCGGGATCAGTGGCGAAGCACGACCTTGCCGAACTGGGCGCCCGAGTCCAGCCGTTCCAGGGCCTTCGGGTAGTCCTCGAGGTCGTACACATGGTCGACCACCACCGGCAAACCGTTGGTCACGAGCGCCGTCAACTCGTCGAACTCCCTGAACGTGCCCATCGTCGACCCGATCACCTCGTGCTGGCTCAAGAAAAGCCGGGCCAGATTGACTTCGACCTGGACGCCCCCCGTGCCCCCGCACGTCACCAGCCGGCCACCGGGTTTCAGCGCCCGCATGGACAACGACCACGTCGGGCTGCCGGCGCTGTCCACCACGACGTCCGCCTTGACCGGCACGGCATCGCCCCGGGAGACGAACGCGTCCACCGCCCCCATTTCGATGGCTCGCCGGCACTTCGCCGGCTCACGAGAAGTGGCGAAGACGCGCCCCCCCAGTCGCTGCCCTATACCGATAGCGGCGGTGGCCACGCCCCCGCCGGCGCCCACGACGAGCACGGTCTCCCCGGCCGCCAGGCGGGCCCGGCGCAGCATCCGGTACGCAGTAAGGCCACAAAGACCGTAGGCGCCGGCCTCTTCCCACGAGAGCCCCGGAGGCTTGCGGACCAGGTTGGCCTCGCCGGCGACTACGGACTGGCCATGGCTACCCCAGTAATGCTCGCCCATGATGCCCCACTTGGCGCAGAACACGGACCTGTCCCCCAGGCACTCGGGGCAGCGTCCGCAGGCAAAGGAAGGGTTGATGACGACCTCGTCGCCCACCTGCCAGCGGCTGACCCCCTCCCCCACTGCCGCCACCCGGCCGGAACCGTCGCAGCCGGGCACCATGGGGAACGCCTTGGGTTTGGGCAGTCCCTGACGCAACCACAGGTCGAGATGGTTGAGGGCACTGACCAGCACGTCCACCCTCACCTCGCCGAGGCCAGGCTCGGGCTCGCGCACGTCCGTGAACGTGTAGTCACCAGGTGACTCGAGAAGTGCCCAGGCCCGGATACGGCCCACCCTACGGGAACTTGCACCTACGGGAACTTGCGCCTACGGGAACTGCGGCCTAAGGGAACTTTGGGGTCACTCCGCGGAACGGCCGCGACCACTCCGCCCGACGGTCCTCGGGCCCGTTCAGTCGCCCGCGTTGACCACCGACGACGCCGCCACCACACCACGGAACAGAGCGCCGGCGGCCTGGCGGGCCGACCGGGCTGCCTCCTCGTCGGCGAGGACTTCGCCGAGCTGACGCAAGAGGTCGATGAGTTGCTTCACGTTGCGAACAAAGTCGCCGGCGGAAATGCCACCTAGCCCGGTGGCCCCCCGCCGGGCACCGGCGCCGGGCTCGGAGGGCGCCAGCAGCTCGGCCAGTTCCTTGCCGTTGGCCCACCCGGAGGCGAAGGCGACGAAACCGGCGTCGGGTGGCCTGGTCTTGACCAGCCCGAGAGCTTGCTCGTCGAGGTTCAGCTCCAGGGCCACGGCCTGCACGGCCCGCCAGCGTTCCTCCAGTCGCCGGCCCGGGGCCGCCGCTCCATCGCCGTCGCCCATCGCCGGGCCGCGAGGCTCGAAAGTGAACACCGAGACCAGACCGGCCAGCTCGGCCGGGCGCAGACCGTTCAGCAGGCCACGTTCGGCGCATTCGGCCACCAGGAGGTCCTGCTCGTGGTAGATACGGGCGAGGCGCGACCCTGCGGGTGTCAAGGACCAGCCCTTGACATAGCCCCAGCGCTCGAGAAGCTGAAGAACCCGGTCGAACTGCCGGGCCAACGATTCGGTCCGGCGCTGCACCTCACCCTCCAGCCGCTCGACCTGGCGGGTGAGGCGTTCGGCATTGCCGGCCGCCTTGAGATGGGTGCGGGCGTCAGGGCAAGCGGCGACGGGGTGGCCTCGTCCCTGGCTGACACCAACCCCGTCGTCCCCCTCCCGGTGCCGCTGGCCGGGGAGGTGGCGGCCGGTGCGAGCGTCGGCCAGAGATGAGGCGACCCGGCGCTGGAACTCGCGGCTCCTGGGCGCGAACGGGACGGGCAGGTCGAGGTGGGCCACCACTCGTGGAGGAGAGTGGAAATCCTTGAGCCCAAAAGAGACCAGCCGGCGCCCCGCGGTTATGGCCCGAACGTTCAGGTCGCCCTTTTTGCGCTGTCGCGTCGAGAGAACGGCCACCTTGTCGTTCGTCCTCGCCCCGCCCGGTTTACGGGCCGGTACCAGCAGTACATCTCCGGGTCGCAGCCCCTCCATGGCCGCCTCGATCTCAGCTGGTTTGGCCCGATGGGGCTGGGGACGTTCGTGGGTGGCGGCAGCCAGCCGCCTGTACTCGAAAACGTCCCCTCTCTCGCACTGGGCGGCCTCCCGCGCCGTGTCCAGCTCCTGGCGGGAACGCTCCAGGTAACTCTCCAGGCGCACGATGTCGGCGTCCGCCCGGTACTGGGCGAACGACAGGTTGAGCAGGTGGTGAGCCTGGAAGGGGGTACACCGCCGCACGAGGTTGGAGGCCATGTTGTACGTGGGCCGGAAGCTCGAGGTGAGGGTGTAGCTACGGGCGCCGGCCAGCGACGCCACCTGGTCGAAATCGATGCCCGGAGACCACAGCACGACGGCGTAGCCGACCTCGTCGGTGCCCCGTCTTCCGGCCCGGCCGGTCAGCTGGGTGTACTCGCCCGGGGTGAGCGGCTCGACCCGTTCCCCGCTGAACTTGGAGAGTTTTTCGATCGCCACCGAACGAGCCGGCATGTTGATGCCGAGCGACAGCGTTTCGGTGGCGAAGACGACCTTCACCAGGCCGGCCGAAAAGCACTGCTCTACCGCCTCTTTGAACGGCGGGACGAGGCCGGCGTGGTGGGCCGCGAAGCCCGCCTCCAGCCCGGCCAACCAGTCGCCATAGCCGAGGGCGGAGAGGTCGGCATCCGACAGGCGCCCCGTGGTTGCCTCGGCCACCTCACGGATGTGACGGCGCTCGGCGGTGCTCGTCAGGCGCCGCCCGTCGCGCATGCACTGACGCACCGCTTCGTCGCAACCGGCCCGGCTGAAGATGAAGTAGATGGCCGGCAGCAGGCCCTGCTCTGCCAGCAGGTCTACCGTCTCGGCCCGCCGGGGAGCGAAGAGCCCGCCCTGCCGGTACGCCCTCCAGCCGCCCTCGACTCGTGAGGTGATGGCGATGCCGCGCGGGTTGGGCCGGCCGTCGACGAAGGTGGGCAGCAGCAACAGGCGCTCGCTCCGGCGCTCGCCCACCAGGAACAGGTTGTGGAGCGGGACCGGGCGGCGTTCTTCGATGATGGCCCGGGTCGAGCCCCGGACCGTCCCCACCCAGTCGGCCAGTTCCTCGGCGTTGGAGACGGTGGCGGACAGGCACACGAGATCCACTTCGGGAGGAAGATGGATGATGATCTCCTCCCACACCGGCCCCCGGTAGGGATCCTGGAGATAGTGGACCTCGTCGAGCACCACGTAGCGGAGCCCGGTGAGGCTGGAGGACCCGGCGTAGATCATGTTGCGCAAGACCTCTGTTGTCATCACCACAACCGGAGCCTCGCCGTTGATCGAATTGTCGCCCGTGAGGAGGCCCACGTCGGCCGGACCGTAGATCCGGCCGAAATCAGCGAACTTCTGGTTGGAAAGGGCCTTGAGCGGGGTCGTGTAGAAAGCTTTCGCACCGTTTGCCAGCGCCCGGGCTACGGCGTACTCGGCCACCACCGTTTTGCCCGAGCCGGTCGGCGCCGCGACCACCACACTGTGGCCGTCGTCGAGGGCATCCATCGCCTCGATCTGGAAGGGATCAAGCTCGAAGGGGTGGCCGGAGAGGAACCGGGACCGCAACGGGCCGGCACCAGAGGGCGTCTTGCTTGGCTTTCCGGTACCGAGGCCCGCAGTGCCAGTGTCTTTAGGCCCAGTGTCTTTAGGCCCAGTGTCCTTAGGTGTAGCGCGGGGCACGGCACCTTTGTACCGCACGGGGGCTCGCTCGGCCGGCGCCCACCCGGGCGGCAGCTTCGTCCTGTGGTCCCTGGTGACGCGAGTGAAGTTGAGGCGCTAGTTCGGCGGCCGGCGCAGACGGCGCCTCGACGGCGGCACTTCGACCCGGGCCGGGCGCACCCGGTTCGCTTCCCGCCGTACTGCTCCGGCCAACGCCGCGCAGACCACCGCCCCCAAGCCGGCCACCACCAATGGGGCCGTCCAAGCCCAGCTCACTCAGTGGTCCCTTCGCTCGTCAGCGCCAGCCGCCGCCGGCAATCACCTGATCGAACCAGCCCTCGCCGGCCAGCTCGAAATGGAACGCCAACAAGTCGTCGTAGCTGATCGGCGGACCGGATTTGGGTTCGGACAGCTCCGCCGGGAGGTCCCAATTGACCACTCTGACCCCGGCCGAGACCAACAGCTCGATAACTCGGGGCTCGGCCGGCTTGTTGACGATCAACCGGCAACTCGGGCATACAAAAGAGTACGTGCCTTCGTCGGTGGCGGTGCATCGCTGCACCTGTACTTCACGCGTCGTCAGCTCTACGTCCCCGCAACCTGAGCAACTTGCCCTGACTGTAGCCACCTCGGCAACTCCCTCTGTCTACCCAGTCTCTACCCGGAGGATGCCGTCAGAAACTGTGGCCCAGGAACTGCGGCCCAGAAACCGTGGCACTCACAGTGATATCGGCCTTCCGGGAGATCCCCTTGAGTGGTCCCCACCCACTGGAGCCGGCCCGCGCGCTAAAAGTTTGCTGAGAACCGCTCTACAGGAACCCGAGCCGGCTTGGTGGCCACATTCGGACGAATGCCCTTCCGACTATGTAATTCGCCGGGAGGGGCCCCCAGTACCGGGAGTCGTAGGAGTCCTTCCTGTTGTCGCCCATGACGAAGTAATAGCCCTTGGGCACCGTGTACGGGTCGGGCAAATTGGACGTCCAGGTGGTGCAGTACTCCGAGGATGGGTTCTGCCAGCCCTTCGGGAGGTACGGCTGGGCCAGCTCCTTCCCGTTGATGTAAACCGCGCAATTGGCGACATATAGCTTTTGGCCCGGCAAACCGATCACCCGTTTGATGAGGTCGTCGATGCCCGGGGTCGTGTCGTTGGGCGGGCGCCGGAACACGATCACGTCACCCGTATGGACAGGGTGGAAATCGTAGGCCAGCTTGTTGACCAGTACCCGGTCGCCGGGGAGCAAAGTCGGCTCCATCGATTGCGACGGAATGTAGAAGGCCTGAATGGCGAAGGTTTTGATGAGCAGCGCGGCCACCAACGCCACGACTACGATAACGACCCACTCGACGAGGACGTGGCGCCGGGAAGGTGGCTGGGAGGGCTTTCCTTCTGCCGAGGCGCGTTCGTCTTGCTGTTGGTCGGCCAGGGTCACCTCTTAGAGGTTACATGCCGTAAACCCCTAGGAGGCGTCGTGCCGCCGCCTGCAGTACACCTTCTGCTCCCGAAACAACCGTCGCGTCAGGCCCGGCCCGAAGCAGGAGCCGCTCCAGCCAAGCCCTGGAACTGGCCCGGAGGCGCACGCGTATGCTGCCGTCCCCGAGGTCCGTCGTCCCCTCGTTGGGATAGCGCTCGACGACCCAGTGAGCGCCCGGGGCCAGGTCCAGCACGACAAGCGGATCCTCCGGTCGCCCCTCGTAAACGCTCAGTGGCCCCAGGTCGTCGGGCGGTTCGAAGTGCTCGTCCAAAAGGACCGCGGAGCGGGCACGGTCCACCCGGAACAGCCGCCGGTCGGCCACCTTCTCGCACCACGCCAACAGGTACCAATGGCCGCCCGAAGAAAACAGCCGCCAGGGCCGTACCACCCGCTCACCCACCTCGTCGCGCCCGAACGAGTAATAGTCCACCAGTACTTTGCGTTTCTCGCCCGCCGCTTGCTGAAAGGTGCCCAGGATCTCAGCTGAAGCGGCCCCCAGCTCTACCTCGAGCGCTTCCTCGTCGCCGGCGCCGAGGACCATCTCCAGCTTGGAGACGGCGCTGGCCAGTGCCCCCCTCTCGTCCGGGCTCCCTTCACCGGGCACGCCCAGGAGCGCTCGGGCGGCCGCCACCAGTGCCAACCCTTCCGGCGGGGTAAGGCGCAGCGGCCGTCGGAACCAATCTGCGAACCGTACCCACACCCTCCCGCCGTCGACGTCCACCTCGATCAAAGCGTCGGGCGTGTAGGGGTAGACACCGCACATGAACAGCAGGTTCAGGTCGGCGATGAGGTCCCGTTCCGAGATGCCGAAGCGCTCGCACGTCTCCGTCACTGTCGGGCCGTCCTGCGCCACTACCCAGGGCACGATGGCCAGTAACCGCTCCAGCCGCTCGGCCGCGCTGGGCCGGCTCATGGCCGCCGGGTGGGTGAGGCGCCGGCCAGGCCTTTCAGCCAATCGACTATCTCGTCGCGCACTTCAGGCGGTCCCATCACCTCGGCCCGGTCCAGCAGGCCGAGGACAAAACTGCGCAATGCGGCCCTGTTGGTCACGGGCAGCTTGAAGTCGACCCAACCGTCGGGGCTGGTCCCGGCCACGCTCTCCTCACCGGCCAGCGAGCGGGCCCATTCGGCCTGGCTGGCATCGACTCGCAGCTCGACGACGATCTCCTCATCATCGCCGAGCCGCCATGGCGGCGGGGGGGCGGAAGCCACGCCCTCGGGCCGGACGAACTGGCCCGGGGTATCCTCCAGCTCAACGGTGCCCGTTATACGGTCGACACGGAACAGCCGCTCGGCCTGGCGGGCGCGGTCGAAGCCGGCGAGGTACCAGCGGCCCTGCCTGTAGGACAGCCGGTACGGGTCCACCCGCCTGGGTACGGCGTTGTACTCGAACCGGGCTACCCGCCGCTCTTGGACGCCGGAGAACAGCGTCGTCACTCTCTCATCCGTAGGGACGTCAGCCAAAGGCGGCTTACCCCGTCCGTCGGCCCGTTCGCCGGCGCCGGTCCGCTGCGCGCTCAGTGCGGCCAGCTTCCACAGCGCCGTCGTCGCCGCCCCCTGAGCCGAGCCGTCGAAAGCCACCGCTGACACGGCCACGCTCAAGGCCAGCAGCTCGTCCTCGTCTAGACCCGGGTCCGGCAGCTCGTAAAGCTGGCGTGGCACCCGGTAGCCGGTGAGGCGGTCGGACGGCTCGTTGCCGGCCAGAGGTTCGGCCACGATGGGGATGCCCATTTGGCGGAGCAGGTCCTTGTCGCGTTCGAAGTTGCGGTGGAAATTGACGGCGTCGTCGCTGTAACCGCCGACCCGCTGGCGCAACTCCTCCCTGGTGAGTGGGCGAGGCGTATCGAGCAGCGCTACCACCAGGTTGACGAGGCGTTCGAGCCGGTCCACATGGAAATCTTACGGGTGCACTGGCTGAAGGTCGACGGGGCCAACGGCTCGGGTCACCACCGCTCGCCGGCGGGACGGTCCCGGAAAGGGTTTAGAGCCCGGGAAGGGCTTAGAGCGAGGCGATCAGCTTCTCGACCCGCTCGTCACGGGCCTTGAACGGGTCCTTGCAGAGGACAGTCCGCTGCGCCTGGTCGTTCAATTTCAGGTGCACCCAGTCGACGGTGAAATCACGGCGCCGCTCCTTGGCCCGGCGGATGAACTCGCCCCGCAAGCGGGCACGGGTCGTCTGGGGCGGTTCGTCGAGCGCTCGCTCGATTTCTTCGTCTGTGGCCAGTCGCTCCGTCAGCCCGCGTTTCTCCATCCGGTAATAAAGCCCTCGCTGGCGGTTGACATCGTGGTACTGGAGGTCCATGAGAGCGACCTTGGGGTGAGTGAGGGCGATACCCTCACGGTCCCGGTAGGCCTCGATCAATTTGCGCTTCATGACCCAGTCACATTCACGGTCGAGCGACCACGGGTCTTTTTCTATCCCCTTCAGGCAGTGTTCCCACATTTGCAAAGCCTTGTCCTCCAGCGGGGAGAGGCCTTTCGATTGCTGGTAGCGCTGAGCCCGTTCGAGGTACTCCGACTGGATGTCGAGGGCGCTCGCCTCCCGGCCATTGGCCAGCCTGACTTTGCGGCGGCACGTGGTGTCATGGCTTATTTCCCGGATCGCCCGTATCGGGTTTTCGAGGGTCATATCCCGGATCACGACCGAAGAGTCCTCCAGCATCCTCAGCATGATGCTGGTGGTCCCGACCTTTAAAAACGTGGCGTACTCGCTCATGTTCGAGTCGCCCACAATGACGTGGAGACGACGGTAGCGCTCGGCGTCCGCGTGCGGCTCGTCGCGGGTGTTGATTATGGGCCGGCTCCTGGTCGTGGCCGACGAGACGCTTTCCCATATGTGCTCGGCCCGCTGGCTTATGCAGTATTGCGCGCCGCGAGCGGTCTGGAGGACCTTGCCGGCGCCGGCATAGATCTGACGGGAAATGAGGAAGGGGATGAGCACCTCGGCGTAATGCGTGAAGTCGTCGCGCCTTGTCGTCAGGTAGTTCTCGTGGCAACCGTAAGAGTTGCCCGCCGAGTCGGTGTTGTTCTTAAAGAGGAATATGACACCCCGTATCCCCTCTTCCCGTAAACGGGCCTCGGCCGAAACGACCAGGTGCTCCAGGATGCGTTCGCCGGCCTTGTCGTGGATGACGAGATCGCTGATCGAGTCGCACTCGGGGGTGGCGTACTCGGGGTGGCTACCGACGTCGAGGTAGAGCCGGGCCCCGTTCTCCAGGAAAACGTTCGAGGAGCGGCCCCAGGAGACCACCCGGCGGAAAAGGTACCGCGCCACCTCGTCCGGACTGAGCCGGCGCTGCCCGCGCAGGGTACAGGTGACCCCGTACTCGTTCTCCAAGCCAAAGATGCGGCGTTCCATACCCAGTGTCACCTCGCTCCTTAGATCGGCAGGATACCCCTCCGGGTGGACAAGGGCATGCCGGCCTGCGCAGAACGGGCTGTACGAGCCCCAAATGAGAAGACCACTAACAGATGCGTTAGTGGCGTTCGACGTACCGGCGACAGCACTAGGGTTACCCGTATGAGCCAAGGCTTACGGATGGTCCACTTGCGTACCGTGCCGGACGCCTGGCAGGCCCGGGTCCTCGTCGCCCGGCTCGGCTCGGAGGGGATCGTCACCCACCTCCAGGGTGGCTGGGCCGGGCCGTACCCGTTCGGAGCTGTATCTGTGCTGGTCGAGGCGGGCCAGGCCGAGCTGGCCGCCGACCTGCTCCTGGCGGACGAGGTCGAGTCCGCCTTCGCCGGGCCGCGCTGGGTGGGGGTGGGACCGGCCGGGTACTCCGAAGGTGGGTCAGACGCCGGCGTCAACGCCGAGGACAACGCCTCCCTGGCTTACCTGGGCGACGACCTGGCGGACACTCCGCTGCCGGCCAAGCGGTGGGCCGTCCGCCGGAGGCGGGCCATTGCCGCCATCGCCGCCCTGTTGGTGGCCGGCGCGCCCATGTTGGCCCACTTCGTGGGCTAGAAGCTAAAGCCCGACAGGGCGCGGCCGCTCCACCACCAAGTACACCCAAACAGGCGAAAATCCTCAGCGGGCCGCCGCTCCCACTCATTCTCGGTGTATTCAGTGCTTCTTGTCGCGTTCCGATGTCATTCCTGCACTAAAGCGCGACAAGATGGGGCGGCTGCACCAAGAAGCCAAACCGACACCGAAAAGGTGACCCGACACACTGCTTCGCCTCGGGACGCCCCGCCCTCCCGCCGGCTCCCCCCTACTTTCCTTACTTTCCCTACTGTCGCCAGGGCGGCACGCCACCCGGCCCTACTGCGGCCCGGCCGGCCCTCCGCCCCCCTCAGGCCCCGACGCCTCTTCCTCGGTCTCCAGCACCTCCTCGACGGCATCGAGGAGGGGCTCGTTGCCGTCGGTCTTGGTCTCTTCTTGGCCCGAGCCCCGCGGGCGGGCGAGTACCTCGGCCACTTCTGCCTCGAGGACCCGGCGGAAGGCCCGGCGGCCGTTGCCCCGGTCGAGGACGGCCACTTCGAGCTCGTCCGCTCCGAGCTGGCGCTCCGAACCGGCCAGCGCCTGTACGGACGCCACCAGGCCGTCGTCCATCGACCAGCCGTCACGGTACGAAGCCGCGAACCGGGCAGTGATGGCGTCGGCCTCCCCTCCCAGCACGCTGAAGCGGTCCTCGTCCACCACGGTGCCGTCGTAGAGGATGTGGAACAACTGGTCCTCGCCGGGTCGCGGCCCCACCTCGGCCACGAGTATCTCCACCTCCAGCGGTTTCATCTCGTGGGTGAAGACATTGCCCATGTATTGGGCGTACAGGTTGGCCAACGACCGGGCGTCGACGTCCTCCCGGCTGAACTGGTAGCCCTTGATATCCGCGTTCTGCACGCCGGCCCGGCGCAGCTGGTCGAACTCGTTGTACTTGCCCACGCCCGCAAACGCGATCTTGTCGTAGATCTCGCTCACCTTGTGGAGAGAGCGCGACGAGTTCTCGGCGCAGATCAGGACCCCGTTGCCGTACACGGTCGCCACCAGCGGACGGCCACGGCCGATGTTCTTGCGGGCAAAGTCCGCCTTGTCCTTCATGAACTGTTCGGGCGCTACATAAAAGGGCATGGTCATGACCGCGCCCCCCTACGGCCTCTGGCCGGCGGGCCGCCAGTGGCCAGCTCGTCGCCCGTGTCGACCTCGCCCGGCGCCGGCGCGAACTCGGCCGCGCTCAGGGTGGCTATAACGCGGTCAAAGGCGGCCGCCACCTCGGCCTCGGGAACCCGCTCGAACCCCCTGGCTGTGATCGTGGCCACCGTTGGATAGATGCCGCGGACCACGTCGGGGCCACCGGTGGCCGAGTCCTCGTCAGCGGCCTGCCACAACGCCCGGACACACAGCTCGACCCCCTCTTCGCGTGACATGGCGTCCCGGAAGCCCAGCTTGATCGTGGTACGGGCGTCCCGGCCCCCGGAGCCATCGGCGTGGTAGTCGGTCTCCTCGTAGCGGCCACCCGTCGGGTCGTAGGTGTAAATCCTCCCCTTGGCCCGGCGCAGGTCGTAACCGGCGAAAAGCGGCACCACAACGAATCCCTGCATCGCCATCTGAAGGTTGCCCCGCACCATCTGGGAAAGCTGGTTGGCCTTGCCTTCCAGGCTGAGAGCCTGGCCTTCTACCTTTTCGTAGTGCTCGAGCTGGAGCTGGAAGATGCGCACCATTTCCAGGGCAGGCCCGGCCGCGCCGGCGATGGCCACCCCGCTGTGGGTGTCGGCCGGGTGCACTTTTTCCAGCATGCGGTGGGCGATGGCCGAGCCCGCAGTAGCCCGGCGGTCGCCGGCCATGATCACGCCATCGCCGTAGCGGACAGCACAGATCGTGGTGCCGTGGGCCACCTGGAAGCCCGGGCCGTCTGCGCGGCTGGCCCCGGCCATAGGGAAACCGCCCGGCGACTGGGGGACGAGTGACTGGGCGCCGGGCACGCCACCCGCCTCTACCGCGCCGAACGGCCCCAGACCGAGCCGGCGTAACAGCTCGTAGAAGTTGGGCCCGGGATCTTGGCCCGGTGGGAACATGGGAAGGGTCATAAGTGCCTACTGACCCTAGTAGCGCCGGGACGGAACCGCGCCGGCGCTCCTCGGCTGTCGGCCGGGCCCGACCTAGGGGGCCCGCCCTGCTGGGCCCGCCCTGCTGGGCGCGGCCTGCTGGGCGCGGCCTACTGGCCGCCCTTTTGGACGTACGACTTGACGAACTCCTCGGCGTTGTCTTCCAGCACCTCGTCGATCTCGTCCAGGAGGTCGTCCAGTTCCGCCTTCAGCTCCTCGCCTCGTTTAGAGCCGGCGGGGACCTCTTCAACCTGCTCCGGCTCCGTACGCGAGGGGGCTTGTTTTTTGATCTGCTCTCTTTCAGCCATGGTGTACCTGCCTCCTCAAGAGCCCAGCTGCTCCAGCAGTTCTGCCGGAGTGTTACACCGTGCAAGTAGTTGGTCGACGTGGGCCGCTGTGCCCCTTAGCGGCTCCATCATCGGGACTCGGCGCAGGGGGTCGTTGCCCAGGTCGAAAACGAGCGAGTCCCAGTTGGCCGCGGCGATGGCCTGTGGCCAGCGCTGAAGGCACCTTCCTCGGAAATAAGCCCTGGTCGTCGTGGGGGGCTCCGTCGTGGCACGTTCCACCTCAGCCGGCTCCAGCAGCCGCTCCATCCCGGCTCGGGCGAACAACGAACGCTCCGGCCGCACATCGTGGTATTGCAAGTCCATGGCAAGTAACTTCGGGTCTCGCCAGCCTAGGCCGTGCCGTTCTCTGTAGCCGCTCACCATCCTGTACTTGGCCACCCAATCCAATTTACTTGCCATTGTCATCGGGTCGGATTCAAGGCCCGAGAGCACTTCCTCCCACCGGCGCAGGATTTCCTTGCCGACGTCTTCCCCACCCACCGGCACCAGGCCTATGTCCTCGGCGTACTTGCGAGCCAGTTCGAGGTGCTCCCACTGGATTTCGAGGGCGCTCATCTGCCGCCCGTCAGCGAGGGCCAGGGGCTGCGAGAGGCTGAGGTCGTACGACACCTGGCGCATGGACCGCACGGGGGCAGCCAGTGTGTAGTCGCGCGCGTGACGTGCAAACCAATCGTCTTCGATCATTGCCAGCACCACGGCGGTGGCGCCGATCTTCACGAAGTTGGCCACCTCCGAGAGGTTGGCATCGCCGAGGATCACGTGCAGCCGGCGGTACTTCTGGGCGTCGCAGTGAGGCTCGTCCCGCGTGTTGACGATGGGCCGCTTGAGGGTGGTCTCGAGGCCCACCTCCTCCTCGAAGAAGTCGGCCCGCTGGGTCAGCTGGAAGTCCACTTGCTCCGAACCGGGGACTTCCGCTCCCACCTTGCCGGCACCGGTATAGATCTGGCGGGTCACGAAGTGCGGGATGGCGTACTGGACCACCCGCGAGAACGGGACCGCCCGGTCCATCAGGTAGTTCTCGTGGGATCCGTACGAGTTGCCTTTGCCGTCGGAATTGTTCTTGTACACGCTGATCTTCTGGCCCGCCGGCAGCAGGCGGCCGGCGGCCTCGACCGAACGGGCCAGGATGGCCTCGCCGGCCTTGTCGTAGAGGATGGCCTCCCAGACCGTCGAGCACTCCGGCCCCGAGTACTCGGGGTGGGCATGGTCCACGTAGTAGCGAGCGCCATTGGTGAGGACGGCGTTGACGAGGTGGGTCTCGACCTCCGGGGCGACCTGCGGTTCCCGGACGAACCCTCTGGCGTCCCGGGCCGGCGACTCGTCCTGGAAGTCCCATTCGATGCGGCGCGCCAGAGAGGCGACGTAGGCGTTGATCAACGCCGACGACGCCGCAATGGGGTTTGGCTCTCCCCCACCCCGCAGAATGATGCCGTACTCGGTCTCCATCCCGAGCACCTTCATTATGGCCACGCGCCGACGATACCCCGCTTTTATGAGAGAACAGTGCGGTCGAGCAAAGAGGCCGTGCTGCCAGCCCGGGAACGGAATTGGACCGACGCTGTGGCGCCCTTCCCGGCCGTTGTCTCAAGGCTCAAGAAAGGACGCCGGCCGTCCGTCCATTTTGTTTTAACGGCTGGTTACAGGTACTGGCCCGTGGCCACCCGCTCGATCGAGCGGCCGCCCTTGGTCTCGTCTCCCTGGGCTGTGATGGTGCGGATGTAGACGATCCGTTCGCCCTTCTTGCCCGAGATCTTGGCCCAGTCGTCCGGGTTGGTCGTGTTGGGCAGGTCCTCGTGCTCCTTGTACTCCTGCTTTATGGAGTCGATCAGGTCCTGAGTCTTGATGCCCTTGCCCTCTTTGGCGATCTGGCGCTTGATGGCCAGCTTCTTCGCCCGCCGTACGATGTTCTCGATCATGGCCCCCGAGGCGAAGTCCTTGTAGTACATAACCTCCTTGTCACCGTTCTGGTAGGTGACTTCGAGGAACTGGTTCGCCTCCTCGTCCCGGTACATCTCCTCGACCGTCCGCTCGATCATGAGGCGCACAGCCTTTTCTTTGTCGCCCCCGCCCAGGCTCCGGACCTCGGCCTCGTCAAGAGGCAGCGATGCCATCAGGTAGCGGGAGAATATCTGGGCTGCGGCCGTCTCGTCGGGCCGTTCGATCTTGATCTTCACGTCGAGGCGGCCGGGCCGGAGGATGGCCGGGTCGATGAGATCCTCCCGGTTGGAAGCGCCGATCACGATCACGTTCTTCAGGGCTTCGACGCCATCGATCTCGGCCAGGAGCTGCGGGACGATAGTCGACTCGACGTCCGACGAAATGCCGCTCCCTCTTGTGCGGAAGAGCGAGTCCATCTCGTCGAAGAAGACGATGACCGGCACACCCTCTTCGCTTTTTTCTCGCGCCCGCTGAAAAACGAGCCGTATTTGGCGTTCCGTCTCGCCGACGTACTTGTTGAGGAGCTCGGGGCCCTTGATGTTCAAGAAGTAGCTCCGGGCGGCGCCGTCGCCCGACCGCTCGGCCACTTTTTTGGCCAGGGAGTTCGCGACGGCCTTGGCTATCAAGGTCTTCCCACAGCCCGGCGGGCCGTACAACAGCACGCCCTTGGGCGCCGGCAGTTTGTGCTCGTTGAACAGCTCTTTGTAGAGGAACGGCAGCTCCACCGCGTCAGTTATCTGCTCGATCTGGGAGTCGAGGCCGCCCACGTCTTCGTACGAAATGTCGGGCACCTCTTCCAGGACCAGATCCTCCACCTCGGGGCGAGGCAGCTTCTCCAGCAAGAGCCCCGAGCGGGAGTCCATGAGCAGCGAATCGCCCGAACGCAGCTTCTCGCCGGCCAGCGAATCGGCGATCTCGACCACCCGCTCCTCATCGGCGCGGCCCACGACAATGGCCCGGTGACCGTCGTCGAGCAGCTCTTTCATCGTCACTACCTCACCGGAGAGGTCTGAGCCACGGGCCATGACCACGTTGAGGGACTCGTTGAGGACCACCTCCTGGCCACGGCGCAGTTCCTTGGCGTCAATGCCCGGGTGGAGCGAGACCCTCATCTTGCGGCCGCCCGAGAAGACGTCGGCTGTCCCGTCTTCGTTGCAGCGCAGGAACGTCCCGTACGCCGACGGCGGCTGGGTCAGCTTGTCGACTTCCTCCCGCAACGAGGCAATGTGCTCGCGAGCGTCGCGGAGGGTGAACGTGAGGCGCTCGTTTTGCGAGAGCGCCTGCTGGAGCTGGCCCTTGGTCTCGAGGAGCCGCTCCTCGAGCGTCCGGACCCGCTTCGGGGCATCGGCCAACCGGCGCCGGAGCGCGGAGATTTCCTCCTCCAGGGCGGCCACCTGCGCCTCGAGCGCCCCAGCCGGGGCACTCTGGGCTCGTAGCCCCGAGGCCTGCTTGTCGTCCGCGTTATGTTCTCCGCGGCCCCGAGCGGCCTGCTCGTCATGTTGGGCCAAGCGGGCTCACCTCCTCCTCCTGGCTCCTCTTGGGAGCATCCTCGCCGTCGGGTCAAATGCTTTGGCCCCAGGGTAAGGTCCTCTCTGACGATACAGCGCGTCGGCCTCTCGTGGGCGTACGCCTTGCGACCAGCACTTGGCCAGCACCTGGGTCAGGCGGGTGATTGACACTTGGGCTGCATCGCCGGTACGTTGGATTGTCAAGCACGTCAGTTCGCACGCGAGACGCACGGAGAAAAGGGAACCAACAGCGAATGAAGGTCTGGATCGACCAGGATCTTTGCACCGGCGACGGCCTGTGTGAGGAGATCGCGCCCGCAGTCTTCACGCTGCTCGACGACGGGCTTTCCTATGTCAAAGAGGGCGACAAGGTTTTCAGTGACCCTGGCGGGCACGCCGGCTTGGCTCTGGTCCCCGAGGACATGGAAGACGCCACCCGGGAGGCGGCCGAAGAGTGCCCCGGGGAATGCATCTTCATCGAGGAGTGACGCCGCCGCCGGCTAGGTGCCGCCGGTGCCTCCCGACGAGCCTGTAGACCCGCCTCGTCCGGAGCCGTCTTGGCTGCCCGGCCGTCCTGGAGCACGGCTGACGGCAGGTGGGCGTGAGTACTGAGCACTAGGATGCTGGCTTAGCCAACTGCCTCCGCGCCAAGGGGGAAGTATAGGGGGGCACGAAGATCAGGTGAAGCCGGCATCGCCACCCCTGACCACGGCGGGCGTCGGGCCACCGGGGAGTCTGAAGAGGACCGGGATTACCGCCGCGGTGGCGGCGATGTACCTGGTGGCCGCTTACTCGATGTACGGCCGCCTTCAACCATTGGACCGGGCACATTTGCCCACGTGCGCTTGCGGCGACATCGTGAACCAGGTCTGGTTCCTGGCCTTCGCCCTGCACATGCTGGAGCACGGCCAATACTCGTTATGGACCAACCTGCTTAATTACCCGGGCGGCATCAATGCGGCGGACAATGCCAGCTTTCCTCTGCTCGGTTTGGCCGTCAGCCCGGTCACGGCCTGGCTGGGGCCCGTGGCCGCGTTCGCCTTGCTTGTCCGGCTGAGTTTCTTCCTGTCCGCCCTCTCCTGCTTTTCGGTGTTGAACCGGCTGGTCCGTTCCCGGATTGCGGCCGCGTTCGGTGGTTTTGTCTACGCCTTCTCGCCGTACATGGCTCACCAGGGCGCCGACCACATGTTCCTGGTGTTCGCCCCATTGCCGCCGGTACTGCTCTACCTCGTATACCGCCTGGTCGTCACCAAACCCGCCCGCAACGGCCGTTCGACAGGCCTCTGGTCGACAGGCCTCTGGCTCGGTGCTCTCATCAGCGCTCAGTACCTGATAAGCAACGAAATAGCCGTCTCCTTTGTCCTGGTCACCGCCCTGACACTGGCCTGGTTTTGGGCCCGCGCCCCGTACCCGCTGAGGTCGTTCGGTGACATGGCGCTCCTGGCCGGTCGGGTGGTGGGCGGCATGGCCCTGGTGGCTTTGCCTCTCCTGGCTTACCCGGCATGGAACGCGGTGGCCGGCAGACAGCACGTAGTGGGCCCCACCCAATCGGTCGATGCGCCGGGCGTTGACCCCTTGACCACGATATTCCCCGTCGATCGCCTCGTTTTGGCCGGTTTCTGGCGGACGTGGCGAGTGCCACCGGTGTACCTGATCGGCGACACGGGCTACATCGGCATCCCCCTCCTGATAGTGCTCGCCTATATCGCCGTCAGGTACCGGAAACGAGCCCTCGTCAGAGGGGCCACCGTATTGGCCGTCATCTCCTGGGTTCTGGCGTTGGGCCCGCGGCTCGTCCTCCCCCGACATGTCACTGGTATACCGTTGCCCTTTGCCGCCCTGACCCATGTCCCCATCTTGCAGGACCTGGTGCCCAGTCGCCTGACCCTTTACACATACCTGGCTGTGGCGGTACTCCTGTCCGTCGGCTTCGACGAACTATTGGCCCGGGCCGAGTCCGGCCAGTTTTGGACCGCGGGCGTGGCCATGGTGGCGCTGCTCGGCTCGGCCTCCCTCCTGGCCCCGGTCACCCGGTACGTAGTGGCCGGTTTGGGCGGAGCCCAGGTGTTTTCCGAAACGGCAGTGGCGGCGCGAATCCCGTCCGGGGGGGTGGTCCTGGCCTACCCCTACCCTGTTTTCCCCGAGGACCAGGCCATGCTTTGGCAAGCCCTGGGCAATATGCGTTTCTCGCTTATCGGCGGCTATGTCGTCCGCCCGTTACCTAATGGCAGCGGCACCAAGGTGCCTCCGCTCTTGTCGCCGGCCGCCGTCCCGTCGTTCTTGCTCGACGCGTGGCCGGAACTCCAGGTCACCGGCACCCAACCGGCATCCTTTGACTCCGCTAAATCCGAACTGCGGGAATTCGTGTCCCGGTACCGGATCTCCACTGTGGTGGCCCAGGTGGCAGGCCGCCGCCCGAGCCAGGTTATCGCCATGGTATCGAGCGTGTACGGGAGGCCGGTGCGCAAAGGAGACCTTGATTTCTGGTTCAACGTCAAGGGTTTATCGAGACGCCTCGACCACATCGAGCGGCTCGCCCTGGCGAGATAGAAACGGGCGGGCTTAGTATTCAGGAGGGACATGTGTGTAACTGTCGACGACGTACCCGGCGCATTGGCGACGCTAGGGGTGGCGCCGGGCCTGCTCAGTGACGAGGAGCGGGCCCACCTGGACGCCGACGGCTTCGTCGTCCTGGCCGGTTTGCTCGACAATGCGGAGGTTGACGCACTGCGCCAACGCTATGACGAGCTGATCGCCCTCGAAGGCGACCAGGCTGGAAGCGAGTTCCACCAGGAGGTGGGGACCGAAAGGCTGGCCAACCTGGTCAATAAAGGCGCCATATTCGACGCATTATGGACCAACCCGAAGCAACTGGCGGCCATCGATCACGTCCTCAAGGGGCGGGAGATCAAGTTGAGCTCCCTCAACGGCCGGACCGTTTTGCCAGGGGCCGGCCACCAGAGCCTGCACACCGACTGGTCCCGGGCGGCGCGGCCGGGGGCATATGAAGCCTGCAATTCCATGTGGATGCTGGACGATTTCACGGCCGAAAACGGCGCTACCCGCGTGGTCCCGGGGTCGCACCGCTGGGGGAAGCTCCCCGCCGAAGCGTTGACTGACCCGGCCCAGCCCCATCCCGACGAAATCCTGGTGACGGGCCGAGCCGGCAGCGTGGTCGTTTTCAATGCCCATTTGTGGCACAGCGGCCGCAACAATGGCACCCGTCGCCGGCGTCACGCCGTGCATGCCTTTTTCATCCGTCGCGACGCTACGCCTCAGACGGTCCAGCGGGACTATTTGCTGGCCGAGACGGCATCGCGCTTGTCCCCTGGTGCCCTCTATTTTCTCGACGTGGCCTGAGGAATACGATGCTGAGCCCTGAGCAGACAAAGGCCTTTGCTCGCGACGGTTTCGTGGCCGGGCCCGTGGTGCTGGCCGCTGATGAGGTCGACGAGTTGCGCGAGGAGCTGGACCGGGTCATCGCCGAGCAAGACCGCGCCGGCGTGGCCCAACCGGTCCGGGTGGCCAACCTCGACGATGAGGACAACCCCGTGTGGCAGGTGGTCAACATCTGGCAGGCGAGCCCGGCCTATCGCCGGCACCTGCACCGCCCGGCCATCGTCGAAGACATAGCTCAGCTCACCGGCGCGGGCGAATTGCGAGTATGGCACGACCAAATCCAGTACAAGCCGGCTCGTCACGGCGGTGTCAACCACTGGCATCAAGACGCGCCGTTGTGGCCTCCCATCGAGCCGATGACCCAGGTCACGGCGTGGGTCGCACTTGACGACGTGGACGAGTCCAACGGCTGCATGAGCATGGTGCGGGGGTCGCACTTATGGGGCGACCAGATGGAACGCCTGGACGCCATAAGCCCCGGCTTGGACCTGCCCTCGACATTCGAGGGCCAAAAGGTCGAGATTTCGCTTCGTCCTGTAAAAAAGGGGCAGGTTCATTATCACCACTCCGTCACGTGGCATTCCTCCCACGGCAACCGCAGCGACCGGCCGCGGCGGGCCATAGCGGTCCACTACATGACCGGGGAAACCCGTCATGTGGCGGCCGGGAAAGACCATCCGATGCGGGCCTATATCACGGTTGGTGACGGCGAGCGGCTGACCGGGGACGCGTTCCCGTTGGTGTACGACGGGAAACCCGTGCTTGCAGAGGCTTCGGGGACCACGTGAGAGGGACCACGTGAGAGAGACCAGGGTGAGAGAGACCAGGTGAGCGGGACCAGCGCTGGCGTCATGCAGCGAGTCCGGCTGAGCGGCGACCGCAAAGCAGCGGTAGAAGAAGTGGCGGTGCCCCGGGCCCAGGGCGACCAGGTGGTAGTGCGGGTCAGGGCGTCGGCGCTATGCGGGAGCGACTTGCAGGCGCTGTACCGGCCCGCGCCAGGGTCGCGCTTTACCCCGGGCCATGAGATCGCCGGCGAAGTGGTCGCCGTTGACCGGGCCGTACGAGCCCGAGTTGGCGACCGGGTGGCGCTGCATGCTCCCGTTGGTTGCGGCGCCTGCGCGTTCTGCCGGCGAGGGGCGATGATAATGTGCTCCGCCGGCGGCACGCTCGGCTTCTCCCGAGACGGTGGTGACGCCGAGTACGTCCTTGTCCCCGAGCGGGCCTGCCTGCCGCTGCCGGGGGCGGTCTCCTTCGAGGTCGCCGCCCTTGTCGGCGACGGCGTGGGCACGCCGTACCGGGCATTGACCAAGGCCGGCGGCATCCGCGCTGACCAGTCTCTCGGCATCTTCGGCCTCGGCCCGGTCGGCCTGGGGGCGGCGATGCTGGGCGCGCATTTTGGGGCGAAGGTGATCGGCGTGGACGTCAATGGCGGCCGGCTGGCGTTGGCGAAGGAGCTGGGCGCGACCCACGTGGTCGACGCGTCCAGCACGGACGTTGTCGCGTCCGTGCGTGAACTGACCAGAGGGGCCGGCCTTGACGTGGCCATGGAGTGCGCGGGCAACGACGTAACCCTTCGCTACGCGCTGGACAGCTGCCGTCATTTCGGCCATATCGCGCTTGTCGGTGAGCATCACAAAGGCGTAGCTACGATCGACCCTTCACGACACTTCCTCGGCGGGGAGCTGACGATGACGGGGACGAGGTACTACCACCTGTCTGACTACGAGCAGATCCTGGCGCTGCTCGAGGACGGTTTGTGCCCGGAACGGATGGTCACGCACCGCTTCCCGCTGAGCGACGCCCCCCAGGCCTTCTCTCTGTTCGACGCCGGAAATACGGCGAAAACACTGCTCATACCATAAGTGCGCCTTTATCCCCGGTGCCGCCTATTTACGGCACGCGGGCAGCCCGGACGAGCAAGGTCTTCACTTCGAACGGACGGAAACCGAGGGAGACCTCAGTGCCACCATCGGGCCCGGAGCCGGTCTCGAGCCGGCCTGTGACGTCCTCCACGATGTTCGTCGTGAGGACCGCGGCCCCGGCCGGTAGGCCGGCGAGACGCACCCGGGCCGGGCGGCCGGCACTTTCGTGAAGACGGACAATGCACGCCCCGTCACCCTGGTTGGCGTACTTCAGGGCGTCGATCATTACAGTGGAGGCGCCTCGCAAATGGGGGCGTCCCGCCGCCCGGCCCGCGCCGGAGGTGGCCGATGGCCCGGCCAGGCGGCCTCGTAACGGAGTGTTGAAACCGGCGGCAAGCTCGCCAAGGCGAGCGTCGCGCCAATCCCCCGGGTGCGGAAAGACGGCGAACCCGCACCTGGTCACGCTGCCGCAGTCCGAGACGGTGTCCGGCTCGTAGCTACTCCGCACCACGTGCACGCGCAAGCGGGAACCGAGGGCGTCGAAGCCGAACTTGCTGTCGTTGAACAACGCCATCCCGTAGTCCGGGTTGCCGATGTGCGCCCAGCGCAGCCCGGGCACGACCAGCCCGTCGGCGGGGCGGCTGTTGGCCCCAAAGGGCGTCTCGTACACCGCCTCGCAGGCCGCCAGCCGGGTACCAAAAGACAACGCCAGGTTCGGGATACCGGTCTGCGGCCCGCCGGGTTCGTTCCAGCTCACCTCGAGCTCCACGTCGACGCGAGGGATGGCGGCGTAGAAGATAACTCGCTTGGCCACGTTCGAGGACCGCACGGCGTGCGTGCTCTCCAGGACGACGCGCACGGGCCCTGCCTCGACGATGTTGACCTCGGCCCCATCGATGAGGCTGTGCTCCGAATAGACGTCGTCCACCACCCACGACGACATGCCGTGGGGTCGCTCGTCGAACACCTGCAGCACGCCAAGGCATATGTCGGGACGGACCTGTTCGAAGTTCACGGCCCGGGCGATGTTGTAACCAACCAGCTCGCGCCCGGCGTTCTTGTCGTAGAGCGTCGTGATGATCCCGCTACCCCGGGCAACCATGGCGAAGAAATCAGGAGTGTCCACCGACAGGTGGCGGGCGCTGACCTCTCGAGCCTCGACGGAGGATGTCCCCGGCTCCTGGTCGGTGAGCTGGTAAGTGCAGGTGCCAAAGGCCGGCACCGAGGCGACGAACCTCAACCCGTCGCTCCCCCGCTGGGCCACCACCTGCCTTCCGTGCTGGTCCAGCAGCACCGCCGCACCCTCCCCGGCCAGCTCCGGTACCACCACTACGTCCGTACGGTCGCAGCCGATCGGGTTGGTTACGGCTATGGCGCCCGCCGGCGTCTCGGGGACCAGCCTGACGAGCGCCCCGTCGCTGACGCTTCGCGCCCGGTCGAGTACCTGGGCCAGCTCACCGGCGCTGAACTCGCGAGCATCGGCGATCGCCGACCCGCAGATGATGTCGTGGAACTGGTGGAACAGGGCCGTTCGCCACAGCTCGGCCAGCTCCTCGGTGTGCTCCTCTCCGGCCAGCGCGCACAGGGCCTCCGCCGCCACCAGCTCGTTCTCGACGGCACGGTTGTAGTACTTGATCTCGGCCTGGGAGGTATAGCAACCCTCGAAAATGGTGGGCGACTCGCTACGGTGCTCGGGCAGCGGTACGCCCGAGCCGAGTACCTCGTCGGCGAAGGCACCGACGGTCGAGCAGAAGATCGAGGGCAGGCCGCTGGTACCCTGCATCTGGCGCATCGTCTCGAGGTCTCGCCGCACCGGGCCGCCCCCGTGGTCCCCCACGCCGTAGAAGTAGACGCAACTGGTGAGGCCGCCGTCACCGGTCTGAGTGTCACCGGTCTGAGTGTGACCGGTCCGGGCGTCACCGGTCTGGGTCAGCACGTCCTGGGCGACGCGTCCGGGCGTCACCGGCCCGAGGTAGACGGGCGAGCTAAGGGCCAGGACCCGGGTCCCGTCGTCGCCGGTCCACCAGTACGCCGGCCACATCCGGCCGCCGGAGGCCTGGCCCGGGTTGCCGCGATGGTGGTAGTAGACCCGGCCCCCGGCTGAGACCGTCAGCTGGGGCAGGTTGCCGACGTGGCCGAAGGTGTCAGGGGCGAGGTGGACGCGAGGGCTCGTCTTCAGGTAACGCCGCGTGAAGCCGACCCCCTCGAGCAACTGACGCGCCTGCGCCTCGCTCGAAGGCATGTTCACATCGCACTCCACCCACTGCATGGTGGCCGGCTCCCAGCGGCCTTCGGCCACCCGGTCGCAGATGGCGGCGAACAGGTCAGGCTCCTCCCGGCGCACCATGTCGTAGCCGGCGGGCTGGGAGTGGGTAAAGCGCATCTCGGGGAAGTCGTCCATGATGGCCAGCACTGAGGCGACGTCGCGTTTGACAACTTCCTTGGCGTCGGCCCACGTCCACATCCACTGCAGGTCGATATGAGAGTGGCCGATGGCGTGGACGCGGCGCTTCGCCACCCGGGGTGCGAGCGGCAGCAGCGCCGTCTCCATCTCGGAGAGGGCGGCGGCCAGGTCATGATCGCTCAACTCGAGCGGCGCCGACGGGACGGCGGCCACCGCCGCGTCGACCGCCTTCTGTTCGTCATCGGTGACGGCGAGAGAGGCAGCCAGCGCCAACTGCGCCCACGCCGTGTCGAGCGACAGGAAGCGCCGCCAGAGGGCAGGGGTAGTAAAAGACAGCTCGCTGTGGCCGACCGTCTGGCCGGAAGGCGGCCTGACGGTGATCGTGAGCTCCGGGCCGTTCCCGGGTTGCAGCACCTCCCAGGCGGTGAACTGCGCCGGGCCGCAAGCCACGGGCGGGAGGGGGTCTTCGAAGACGGCATGCCCGTCGGCCTCGACAGTCACCGGGTACAGGCTGTTCATGCTCATGAGCAGTGCTTCACCGGCCATCGGCACACCGGCGACCACTGCGGGCGGGTCGAAGCGCGCCGTTAGCGCCGTGGGTGCGCCGGGTTCGTATGAGAGCGCCTGGAAGCCGAGGCCGCCGCAGAGGACGAAGCTGTCGACCGGCGCCAACCGGATGTCGCCCGCTCGCCCTCCGGCCCGGATGGTCCAGCGCTCCGGGTACCAGCCTCGCTCTGCTTCGTCGGCCGCCGTCCGTAACGTACCGAGCGCCGCAGCCACCGGCCCCGACAGGCCAGGAGGGGTGACAACCTTATTTGTCATAGCTAAAGAACTCCCGTCAGCATTTGAAAAGGCATGGCCCAACGTCGGCCGGCCGGCCTCGGGCCGAGCTCGTCAGTCCCTGGTCAAGCGCACGTAAGTCACGGAAACGACCAGTAGTAGCCCGCTGACTATTATCGCCAGGTCGTCGGCGACGCGGTTGGCCTCGACCTTGATAAAGGGCCGGACGAGCAATGACAGGACGACAAGGACCACCCCCACCCGGACCAACGCCTTGGCCGCCTCTCTCATCATCGGGGGGCACCTTGGATACTCTCGGCCAGGCTCGGCACTCTTTCAGGGAAAAAGCAGGCCGCCGTATGCCCACCTCCCACGTCGGCCAGCGGTGGGCGGGCTTTACGGCACGCATCCTCGGCGAAGGGACAGCGGTTGTAGAAAACGCAGCCGGTAGAAGCCACCTGGCCCTCAGCGTACCTTTCCAGTTCCTCGGTCCGGCGTTGGCTGGCCACGTCCGGGTCCGGTACAGGAATGGCCTCGAGCAGCAAGAACGTGTACGGGTGCTTGGGCCGGTTTATGACCTCCTCGCACGGGCCCTCCTCGACTATTACCCCGTAGAACATCACCACGATACGGCCGCCCTGAGCAAAATATCTGACCAACCCGAGGTCGTGACTGATGAACAGGTAGGCCAGGTCTCGTTGTTGGCGGAACGACAGCAGTAAGTCCAAGATGGCTACTCGTAGCGAGACGTCGAGCATGCTGGTGGCCTCGTCGGCCACGACCACCCTTGGTTGAAGGCTCATCGACCGGGCAATCGCCACTCGCTGGCGCTGGCCTCCCGATAGCTGGTGAGGGTAGCGCATGAGGAATGCAGGCGTGGCGTCGAGGCCGACCTCTTGCAGGACCCGCATCAGTGCCCCCTTCAACTCACGGCGGCGGACGATCTTGTGGTGCAACAAAGGGGCGCCGAGAGTGTCCTCGATCGTCAGCCCCGGGTTCAACGAAGCGTACGGGTCCTGCTGGACGACCTGGACGGCCCGGCGGTAGCCCTTGAGGTCGTCACCCTTCAGCGACCACAGGTCGCGCCCTTCGAACCGGACCTGACCCTCGAACGGAGGGACCATCCCGGCCATGAGGCGGCCGAGGGTCGTCTTGCCACAGCCGGACTCACCCACTACGGCCACGATGTCCTTCGAACCCAGGCTCAGGCTTACGTTGTCGAGCACGGGGCGTGAAGCGCGAGTGGTGGCGTAGCGGTGCGTTACGGCGTCGACTTCAAGAACGTTCACGGCACCCGCTCCGCCAGCGGCGCCATCTCCCGGTTGACCACGTGGCAGGCTACCCGGTGGTCGTTCTCGTCGGCGACGAGGGGCGGCTCGACTTTCGCGCAAATGTCTTCAGCCAGCGGGCAGCGAGGAGCGAACCGGCACCCCGGGGGCAGCTCGGCCAGGTTGGGGACCTGGCCACTGATCGGCCGCACCAGCAGTCCTTGGCCGAGCACGCTCGGGATGGCCTCGATGAGGGCGGCCACGTAGGGGTGACGGCGGCCCTTTTTATAAATCTCTCTGACCGTCCCCGACTCCACCAAC
>DATJUH010000138.1:0-7238 GCA_035502515.1 Acidimicrobiales bacterium | reverse complement strand
CCCCAGCCTGGTGCGCACCCTGCGGACGACGGGCTTCGACCGCATCGTCACCATGACCGAAACCGTTGGTGAGGCAAAAGCGGCCTTCGAGAAACCCCGCGAAGCCGGCAGCCCCGTAGAGAGCTGACCAGTACCTGGCGGTTCGGCGAGAGGCCGCCTGGACGCCGGCAACCGACCTTGGACCGCGGAAGACGGCCGATCGGCCACCCTTCGGCCTGCCAGGAGCCATCTGACCCTGAGCCCAGGTTGGCCGAGCAACCGCCTCTTATACCGGTTATACCGGCTCTAGGTACCCGGCCACTTCTCCCAACGCCTCCAGGTCGCTCACGTCGCGAGCCAGGAACGGCACCCGTATGACCGCGGCCCCGGGGAGCGCCTCGGACACCCGGGCCAGCTGCTCATCTTCTTTGGCCACGAGCATTCCCAGCTGGCCCAGGTTGACGGCGAGGGGCGCCAGAGCCGTGCCGGCCAGTGCGCTGGCGGATTCGGCTGAGATAGGGGCGAAGCGCGGGTAACACCGGTTGACCACGACCGTCGATGCTTCGGCGCCGGACGCAGACATTTGCGAGACCAGGTAAAGAGCCTCTTCGACGGTGTCCCGGCGAGGGGAGCACACCAGAGTGAAAGACGTCTGGTTGGAGTGCAGGAGCTCCTCGGCCCGCCGCGCCCGTGCCCGGAAGCCGTCCTCCATGCCTTCGAACTGGGTGAAGAACTGGATCGTCTCGGATACGACCTCTCCACCCGCCACTTTGGCGATCGTCCGTAGCATCAACTGAGCGCCCAGCTCGAAGGCTCGTAAACCTGCTCTGGTCGGCACCATGAGCAGGCGGAACACCCGGTTGTCGAGCAGGCGGGCCAAGTGCTTCGGTGCCTCCAGGAAGTCGAGCGCATGCTGCGCCGGCGGAGTGTCCACCACGATCAGGTCGAAATCACCGCTCTCCTGCAGCTCGTACAGCTTTTCTACGGCCATGTACTCCTGGGTGCCCGACAGAGCACCCGAGATGTTCCTGTAAACCGGGTTGGCCAGGATGGCCTCGGCCTGGGCCGGGTTGGTCGCGTAGCGCCCGACCAGGTCGTCGAAGGTCCCCTGGGCGTCGAGCATGACGGCCCAGAGCTCTCCGGGCCAGGGTTCCTCCGCCGGTGGCGGGCTCACCCTGTGGGGTTCGTTGCCGACCCCGGTTATCCCGAGGGCGTCGGCCAACCGGCGGGCCGGGTCGATCGTGACCACACAGGCCCGCGACCCCGCTCGAGCGCCCCGGAGCGCGATGGCGGCGGCCGTGGTCGTCTTCCCCACGCCGCCAGGGCCCACACACACGACGACCTCAGAGGCGGCCGGGCTCATGGGTTGGCCGGGACCAGGTCGACAGCCATAGCGAAGGCATCAGTCAACTGTTCGAGCTCGTGGGGACCAAGCTCGGAACTGAAACAAAACGGCAATTGCAGCTGGACCAGCGGCAGTTCGATGGTCAGCCGGGACACTTGCGCGGCTTGTGACTCCTGACGGCGCCGGCGTAGCTGCCCCGCCGCAGCCAGGCTGTCCAACTCGCCCGGGCTCAGGCCGACGCCGGCCGCTTTCGACAGCTTGGCCAGGCCCGCCGGGCCCACGTCGGGCGGTAGAGCGAGGACGGGCAGGAGCCCGTTCACCACCACCCCGCCCAAAGTCACGCCCGCTTTCTCCCCCAGGAGCTGAGCGGTCTCTATGGTCTCACCGACAGGGGTCTCCTCCGGGGTGGTGACCAGCAGGACCTGGCAGCGCGACGGGTCGGAGAGCATATCGACTACGTCCTGCGCCTGACCCTGGATGGGGCCACCGTTGGTGGCGTCGAGCAGACCATGAGGGCTTTGAAGAAAGCGGACGGCATGGCCGGCCGCGGGCGCGTCCAGGACGATCAAGTCGGCGGCTTCCGGCTGGCCCGCGGCGGCCGCCCTTTCCATCTGC
Organism: Acidimicrobiales bacterium; assembly: GCA_035502515.1. Classification (GTDB taxonomy): domain Bacteria; phylum Actinomycetota; class Acidimicrobiia; order Acidimicrobiales; family Palsa-688; genus Fen-671. Next base: position 5,299 of record DATJUH010000138.1, on the reverse strand, counting down.
TTCAGCTTGCCCAGGACCAGCATGTCGGGCATACCGGGGACGGCCGTAGCCACGATGTCCAGCGCCCCGCTCGCCACCAGGCGTCTGGAAAGGCGGCGCATACCGTGCAGGTGGAGGTACTCCACCAGTGCGGCGTCGGGACGCACGGCCCGAGCGCGCACCTCGCCGCCGCCACCGCCACCGGCCAGGACTAGCCCTTCGTAGTCGACGGGCTCGTCGCGCCCGAACAACCTCGAGAGGTGAGCCGCTTCGGGTTCCTCCTGTGCGCCTGGGGCCGTGATTTGCACGACCGTCGCCCGCAGCCCCTCCCGGGCGCCGAGGTTGGCAATAACGCCACTGACAGTGGTCTTCCCGACCCCGCCCTTGCCGGTGATAATGAGGAGCCTCGCCTGGGATAAGAACGTCAAAGGGCCCAACCCAGCTCCTCTTGGACGGATTTCACGTGTCAGCGAGGTTACCCGGCAACTGCCCCGGATAGGTCCACCGGGGCCCACCTCGGAACGCCCGGGGAACATTACCTATTGTCAAACCTCCCTGCTCAGGAGTACCTTCGGCGTAGAGGTTAACAAGTGACAGCGCTGTACGCACCTGAGGGCTGGCAGGCGAGAGCTGCCTGTCGAGGCCAGTCGGCGGCCATTTTTTTCGCGCCCACGCACTTCGAGCGCAAAGAAGCTCGGGCGGCCCGCGAGAGAAAGGCGAAGGCCGTCTGCGCCACTTGCCCCGTGCGCAAGGAGTGCCTCAGCTACGCCCTTCGCATACACGAGCCCCACGGGATCTGGGGCGGCTTGAGCGAAGTGGAGCGACGCGCCATAACCGGCTGACAGCCCGCCCCCGAGCGCAAGTGCGGGGCGCTTCCCTCGCTTCCGGGCTGGACTTTTGCGCGCTGGTGTAACGATAAGAGCACCTGGCGCGCACAAAGTCCGCCAGTCGAGCGGCGAGAGACGGCGACCCCTCTGAGCCCTCTGAGCCCTCTGAGCCCTGCGGCCAAGGCACCAATGCCGCCCTCCTCCATCTATGCCTTGAGGTGGTGGCGCGGGCCTCCCTCCGTGTACCTCCCATCGCGGGCGGCTTCCGACGCCGCTCGCAGCGCCTCCATGGCCTTGGCGTCGGGCATGCGGTGTGAGGAGGTGTCGACCGGCCACTGGGTCGTCGATCTCCTGAGTGCGCCCCTTACGGCGAACAAACGCCCGAACGGGCTCGTCCCGACCCAGGCGACGAGAGCGGACAGCAGCCACGAGACGAGCGGCCAGAGGACCAGCACCACCACCGCACCGAAGACGGCTCCTCCGGCCACGGCCGAGGGGTAGTCAACCCCGACGTAGACCCCGGCGAAAAGCAATAAGAGCCCGCCCAGTAAGGCGACCACGGCCAGACGCCACCGGCCGGCGAGCAACAGGCCGCACACGACGGCGCCGGCCACCGCCGCCCGGGCGCTGGGCAGCCCGTAGCCGGCCACCCGGGGGACAAGCACTTCCACGCCTTTCAAAACCTGGTAGGGCCGCGGCCTCGCCAAAGCCTGGGCCAGCACCTGGCTGAGCCCAAAAGCAAGCAGTGCGCCCAACGCCGTCCAGATGACAGCCGCCTCGTGTTCGGGGTGCCGCCTGGCGCTCCACCAACCGACGACCACAACGACAGCCAAGAACAGCAGGCCGGCGCCTACCGGACTGAGGACGCGCTCGTAATAGGCAGTCATAAAACCATGCGCCCACGGGGTGTTCTTTGCGAACTGGTTCACGTCCAGGTACCAGCGTTGGTCCACGGCGACGCACCTCCCCCGTCATGTGTGAGCCTAACGGCCTGCGGGGCGCGGAGGCTCCGTTTCACGGGAGTCACTGCCAAATGTTTCCCCGAATCCGGGCGGATTTATCCCACCGCTCGAGGAACCGGGCGCCGTGGACGAGCCGTTCGGGAGCCACTGGTCAGGAGGTGACCGCCGCCTTCTCCTGCATCAATTCCCAAAGTGCGGCTACATCCGCCCACTCCGTGGGCTCGGCGCCTATTGAGACCCGCACGATCCAGTGCCCGTCAACCATTGCCGGCGTGATGTGGGCCAGTCCGGACGCGTTGACTGCTTCGGACCAGGCCAGCGTGTGCTGGTCGAGTTGGTCGGAGCCGGCGTCGATGCCGGCCGGCGTGTGCAGCACACATACGGTTTGCAATTTGACCGGGGCCACCACGCCCCAGCCCGGGGTGGCAACCACCAGCGAAGCCAAACGTTCGGCGTTGGCCAGGTCCCGGCGCAAGCGGGCGCGAAGAGAAGCGGCCCCCTCGAGGCGGAACAGCGCCCACAGTTTCAGCGCCCTGAAACGGCGCCCGAGGGGTAAACCCCAGTCCCGGTACTGGATGACCGAGCCGTCAAGGTTCGACCGCAGGTAACTGGGGTCGGTAGCCAAAACCGACACCAGAAGATCGGGTTGCCGGACATAAAAGAGCGAGGTCTCGAGCACTGAGCCCAGCCATTTGTGAGGGTTCCAGCTGATCGAACTGGCACCTTCTATCCCATCGAACAATTTCCGCCGTTCCTCCAATAACATCGCCGAGCCGGCCATGGCCGCGTCCACGTGCACGAAAGCGTTGTGCTTGTCCGCCAGCTGGCAAACATCGGCAATGGGGTCGAAGGCGGTAGTGGCCGTGGTCCCCGCCGTGGCCACCACAGCCGCCGGCCGCCGGCCCGAAGAGACGTCTTCGGCCATCAGCGCCGAAAGAGCCGCGACGTCCATCTCCCGGCCGGGTTTGTTGACGGGGACCAGGCGCAAGTTGTCAGTGCCATAGCCGGCGAGTAGCACGGCTTTGGTCACTGACGAGTGCGCCTCCGTCGAACAATAAACCGTCAGGGGGTGCTTTTCGGCCTGCAACCCGCCGGAGCGCTGCGAGTGACCACTGGCCTGTTCACGGGCGACGAGCAGCGCAACCAGGGAAGCGGTGGACGCTCCGTCGTAGATCGTCCCCTTCCATTTGTCCGAGAGCCCGCACAGCTGGCGTGCCCAATCGCAGACCACAGTTTCGAGCTCGGTCAGCGCCGGGGCAGATTGCCACGTGATGCCGAGTGCTCCTATGCCGGCGGCCAGTATGTCGCCCAGGACCGACGAAAGCGAGGCGTTCGATGGGAACCAGGCGAAGTTCCGCGGATGCTGGGCGTGGGTCAGGCCGGGGACGATAACGCCGTCCAGGTCAGCCATAAGAGCGTCCAATCCCTCGGCTTGCTCGGGAGCCATCGACGGGAGGGCCGCGGCCACCTCGCCCGGAGCGACGCTCGAACGGACCGGGAGCTGGGCCAGCGCCTGGCGGTAGTCGGCCACCCAGTCGACCAGTTCGTGGGCGGCGCGGCGGAATTCTTCAGGTCCCACACCGAAAGTCTCTCACGACAGCCCTGCCGGGTGCATTTGGCGGATTTTCGCCGCTGGCCTCCGGCCTCGTCCTGTTGGCCGGCGGCGCCCAGAGCCTGATCTGTGGAGAGGGCCGCACTGCACCCGCCCGCCAGCGTGCACACGGTTGAAGGGAGGTTAGGCTCGAAAGCACCGGCCATTTTCTCATCACGGAGGGCGCGCGTGGGCGACTATGACCTGCTGGTGATCGGGTGTGGCCCCGGGGGCCAGAAAGCCGCCATTGCGGCGGCGAAGCTCGGCCAAAAGGCGGCGGTAGTAGAGAGCCGCGAGGTGGTGGGTGGCGTCTGCGTCAACACTGGCACCATCCCCTCCAAGTCCTTGAGAGAAGCGGTCCTGTACTTGACCGGCATGGCCCAGCGTGACCTGTACGGCCAGAGCTATCGCGTTAAAGCGGACATCACGATGGAAGACCTGGCCCGGCGGTCGCACCACGTCGTCGGGCGCGAGATAGAGGTGATCCGGGACCAGCTGGCCCGCAACCGGGTCGCACTTGTCCCGGGCCGGGCCGAGTTCGTAGACGACCACACCGTCGCCGTGCACAACGGGGCAGGGGAGCACCGGGTAAGCGCTGACAAGATAATTATCGCCGTCGGCACCCGCCCGGCCCGCCCGGACAGCGTGGCCTTCGACGATGTCAACATTTTCGACTCTGACGGCATCCTCGGCCTGCGCCAGATCCCGCGCACGCTCGTAGTCGTCGGGGCTGGCGTGATCGGCATCGAGTACGCCTCGGTGTTCGCCGCCCTGGGCACCAAGGTCACTGTGATCGAACAGCGGGACAGGATGCTCGAGTTCTGCGATGAAGAGGTGGTCGAGGCGTTGCAGTTCCACCTGCGCAGCCTGGCCGTGACCTTCCGCTTTCGTGAGACGGTGGAAGCGGTCGAGCCCCACAACGGCGGCACCTTGACCACCCTCGCCAGCGGCAAGGTCATAGCCGGCGATGTCGTCATGTACTCGGCCGGCCGCCAGGGTGCCACCGAAGGCCTCGGCCTCGAAGCCGTAGGGATCGTGCCCGACAAAAGAGGCCGGATAACCGTTGACGAACACTTTCGTACGAACCTCGGCCACATCTATGCCGTGGGCGACGTCGTAGGCTTCCCCGCACTGGCGTCCACTTCGATGGAGCAGGGCCGTTTGGCCGCTTACCACGCCTTTGGCGAGGTCACCGGGTCGCTCAGCCACGCCATGCCGATCGGCATCTACACGATCCCGGAAGTGAGTTACGTGGGCCAGACAGAGGCGCAGCTCACCCAGTCCTCGGTGCCGTACGAAGTGGGGATCTCCCGTTACCGGGAGCTGGCCCGGGGACAGATCTGCGGCGACTCCTACGGGATGCTCAAGCTGCTCGTGTCGCCCTCGGACCACAAGGTCCTCGGTGTCCATCTCTTCGGCACCGGCGCCACCGAGATCGTCCACATCGGCCAGGCCGTCATGGGCTGCGGCGGTACGGTCGACTACCTGATGGAGGCCGTTTTCAACTACCCGACGCTGGCGGAGGCGTACAAGGTGGCGGCGCTCGACGTGACCAACAAACTGCGGACCGTAGAGCGCCTTCGCCACTGACCATCAGGGCGTCTCGGCACCTTCGCCGAAGATGGCGCCGCCTCCGGCGACGTTCTTCAGCAGTTTTTCACGATCAGAGAGCAAGGCGGGGTGGTGGTGCACTCCACCACCCGCCGGCCCGGCATGACGGTGGTGTGCACGCCGGTCTCGACACCGTCGGCGATCACGCAACCGAGCCTGCGCTCGCCGGTGTCCACCAGAGCTCCGTCCTGCATCACGTGGACGGTCGCCCGTCTCAGGTTCCGGACCGCCGAGCAGAAGAAGGCACCGAGAGCCACCCGGCGGCCAATCACCGAGTGGTCGACGAAGCTCATGTGCGAGACCTCCGCCCCGGCCAGGAACAGGCAGCG
>DATJUH010000137.1:0-6878 GCA_035502515.1 Acidimicrobiales bacterium | reverse complement strand
CGAGCTGGCCCGGGCCCTGGCGACCGGGCCCCGCCTGCTGCTGCTGGACGAAGTGGCCGCCGGCCTGACCGACCCCGAGGTAGACGAGCTGATCGCCATCGTGCGCCGGGCGCGGGACAGCCCGGCGTCCGGCGAATATGTCGCCGTCATCTGGGTGGAGCACGTGGTGCGAGCACTCGCCAGCACCGTGGAACGGCTGATATGCCTCGACGAAGGGGCAATTATCGCCGACGGGCGGCCCGAGGAAGTGCTCGCCGACCCGAGAGTGAAAGAGGTCTACCTGGGCACGGAGGGACCGCCGCCCGCCGGCGAGAGCCCAGGCCAGGACGCCGTCCAAAGCCCCAGCCAAAACCAGTCGCAAGGCCCGGTCCAGGGCCGAGTGCAAGCTACGGTCGAGGGCTCGGTCCAAGGCCGAGTTCAAGGTACGGTCGAGGGCTCGGTCCAGGGCCCTATCGGGGACGGAGCCCGGCGCACGGTCCCGGAGGCGCGATGAGCCCGCTCCTCGAGGTGCGCGAGTTGACCGTCCGCCACGGGCAACTTGAAGCGGTGCGCGGAGTCAGCCTGTCAATAAGTCCCGGCGAGGTCCTCGGGATAATCGGGGCCAACGGGGCCGGGAAATCCACCCTCCTGCGTAGTATTGCCGGGCTTCATCCCCCCGTGGGCGGGACGGTCGTCCTGGATGGCGTCGACATAACGCGCTTACCGCCGGAAAAGCGCGTCGCCCACGGCCTGGTACTCGTGCCCGAAGGCAGGCGCTTGTTCGGTTCTCTCAATGTCGAGGAAAACCTGCTGGCCGGTCGTTACCGTACCCGGCCCGGCCCGTGGACGGTGGAGCGCGTCTACGCCATGTTCCCGTGGATGGCGAACCGTCGTCGCCAACCCGCCTCCCAACTTTCCGGCGGCCAGCAACAGGCTGTTGCCATCGCCCGCGCCTTGCTGGCCAACCCGCGGTTGCTGATGCTAGACGAGCCCTCTCTGGGCCTGGCGCCACTGCCTTTGCAGCGCATTTACGGCGTTTTGCCTGAGCTCATCGGGTCAGGTCTCGGCGTACTCCTCGTCGAACAAGATGTCCGCCAGGCGTTGAAGGTATCCAGTCGGGTCCAGTGCTTGCTCGAGGGGCGCCAGACGCTGGCCGGCGCGCCGGCCGAGCTCGGCTTCGAACAAATAGAAGCGGCCTATTTCGGTATGGCCAGGAAAAAAGGAGCATGAAAGACAAGGAGATGTTGCCGTGGGCACAACAAGAGCAGCAGGAGCGGTGACATGAACGTTGTCAACGCCCTCGTGCAGGGCATCCTGCTCGGCGGCTTGTTCGCCCTCTTCGCGTGCGGGCTTTCGCTGATGTTCGGCGTGATGGACGTGATCAACCTGGCTCACGGCGATGTGGCCGTGGCCGCCGTTTACCTGGCCGTGGTGCTCATCCCGGCCAGCCACATACCGGCGTTGTGGATCTTCGTGCTTGTCGTGCCCATTTTCGTCGTCGGCGGTTATGTCCTCCAGCGCTTGCTGCTGCAACGGAGCCTCGACTCCGGCGCGGTGACCACGCTGCTCGTCACCTTCGGGCTGTCCATAGTGCTCGAGAACGGGTTGCTGGAAGCGTTCACGGCCAACAGCCAGTCGTTGAACATCGGCACTTTGGTCTCGGGTTCGTTCCAGATCTCCAGCCAGATCTTTATCCCGTACCTGTCGTTGATCATCCTCGGTACGGCCCTGGTTGCGCTGGCCGCCCTTCAGCTGTTCCTGGCCCGCACCCGCACGGGGCGGATGGTGCGAGCGGTCTCGGACGACCGCGAGACGGCGCAGCTGATGGGCGCCAATTACCGGCATCTTTTCGGCATTGCCACCGGTCTGGCCTTTGGCACGGTGGCCCTGGCCGGCCTGGCCCTCGGAATGTACACATCGGTGGCACCGACGACCGGGCCGTCGTATCTCCTTTACGGTTTTGCCGCCGTAGTTATCGGCGGGCTGGGTTCGTTGTGGGGCACTCTGGCCGGAGGGATGGTGCTCGGCGTGGCGTCGACGCTGGGCGCGCTGGTGGACCCGGATTTCGGGTCGATGGCTCCCTACCTCGTGTTCCTTCTCGTGCTCGCTCTACGCCCGCGGGGCCTGTTCCCGAAAAAGGCGACAGCGTGACGGCCGACGCGCTGCCAGCGCCGCCGGCTCGAGCGCCGGCCACTCCGACGCCGGCCACTCCGACGCCGGCCACTCCGACGCGGGGCGGGCCCGGGCTGCTCGTAACCCGTTCGCGGCGGCCGGCCACGCTCGAAGGGGCTCTCGGCTCCGCCGGCATTGTGGTCCTCGTCCTCGTCCCCTTCTTTGCCAGCGCCGGCTTTGCCAACAACCTCGTAAACCTGTTCATCCTCGTGACCGTGGCCACGATGTGGAACGTACTGGCCGGCTATGCCGGGCTCGTTTCCGTGGGCCAGCAGATGTACATCGGCGTGGGCGCGTACACCGTCCTGGTGGCGGCCCAGCACGGCATCGACCCTTTCGTCGCCGTCCCCTTGGCCGTGGTCGTCTCCGCCCTGCTGGCGGTCCCCTCTTCCTGGCTCGTTTTCCGGTTGTCAGGGGCCTATTTCGCCATCGCCACGTGGGCCCTGGCCCAGGTGGCCGTCCTGTTCGTGGAACGCTTCGGCTCGCTCGGCGGCGGCACCGGCGCGCCCGTGCCCGGCCTCGACGGTTTCGGGCCGGCCCTGTTGCTGAACTACACCTACTGGACGGCACTCGGGGTGGCCGTGCTGGCCCTGGTTTCGGTGTACGCGTTGCTCAGGAGCCGTCAAGGCCTGGTCTTGACCGCCGTTCGCGACAACGAGGCGGGCGCCCGCAGCGTCGGCGCACGCGTCGGAGCGGCCAAGCGGGCGGTTTACCTACTTGCGGCCGCCGGTTGCGGGGCAGCCGGGGCCGTAATCGCCATTAGCCAACTAGACGTCGAGCCCGGCAATGTTTTCAACGTCCAGTGGACGGCGTACATGATTTTCGCCGTCCTGATCGGAGGCCTGGGCTCCATAGAAGGACCTGTGATCGGATCTGTCGTTTTCATCGTGCTCCAACAGTCTCTGGCCCAGTACAACGCCTGGTATTTGATAATCCTGGGCGGGATAGCGATGGCTATGGCGATCTGGGCCCGCCGGGGCGTGTGGGGGCTCATCTCGGACCGGGCCCCCGTACACTTTTTCCCCGTGGGCTACTACGTGCGCGTGGACGAGGGCATCGGGGCCCGCCGCGGGTTTTTGCGGCTCCTGCTCGGCTCCAAGGGCCCAACGTAGATCTGCCCCACCTGGACGGAAAAGGCCCAAAGTGTAAAAACCCTGGACGGAAAAGGCCCTGAACGTAAAAACAAGGGACCGACGGCAAAGGAAAGGACCGAACGTGACCATCGAGAGGCAACTCCTCATAAACGGGGAACCCGTCGCCGCAGTGTCGGGGAAGCGGGTCGAGGACGTCGACCCTTATACGGGCGACGTAGTCGCGACTGTGTCGGCCGGGGGCCCGGCAGACGCCACCCGGGCCGTCGACGCCGCCGCCGCCGCCTTCGAGCAGTGGGCGGCCGTGGCGCCGGCGGAGAAAAGGAAGTTGTTCCTCGCTGCCGCCGACCTGCTCGAATCTTCGGCCAAGGAGGCGGGCGAATTGATGACGTCCGAAACCGGCGCCGTTGGCCCGTGGGGGATGTTCAACGTCCACCTGGCGGCGGACATACTCCGGGAAGCGGCCGCATCAGTTACTCAACCCATTGGCGAGGTCCTGCCCACTTCCACGCCGGGCTCTATCTCGTTGTCAGTTCGTCAACCGGCGGGAGTGGTGGCATCGTTCGCGCCGTGGAACGCCCCCATCATCCTCGGGATCCGGTCCGTAGCCGCGCCCCTGGCCGCGGGCAATACGGTGGTGATGAAACCGAGCGAACAGGCTCCGTTGTCGGCCGGGCTTTTTCTGGCCGATGTGCTCCACCGGGCCGGTTTCCCTCCGGGGGTCTGCAATGTCGTCACCACGGCTCCCGAAGACGCCGCTCCTGTGGCCGAGGCGCTCATCTCCGACCCGCGCGTCCGCCGGGTAAGTTTCACCGGCTCGACCCGGGTCGGCCGCCAGGTCGGCGAACTGGCGGCCCGGCACCTTACTCCTGCCGTGCTCGAGCTGGGCGGAAAAAACTCGGTCATAATCCTGGACGACGCCGACGTCGATTATGCCATCAACGCCGTCGCTTTTGCCGCTTACCTCAACTCGGGCCAGATCTGCATGTGCGCTGACCGCGTAGTGGTGCAAAAAGGGGTGGCCGACGAAGTAACCGCCAGGTTGGCCGAAAAGGCCTCGAAGCTCCCCTTCGGCGACCCTCGGGACACCGGTACGGTTATCGGCCCCCTCATCAGTCAGGCTGCCGCCGGCCGGGTGGCCGGGTTGGTGGAGGAGGCCACCTCGGCCGGCGCCCAGCTCCGGGCCGGCGGCGGCCAGGCCAGGGGAGCGCTTTACCCTCCAACCGTGCTTTCCCGGGTGTCCCCGGAAATGCGTATAGAAACGGAGGAAATCTTCGGACCGGTATGCACTGTCCTCGTCGTCGATGATGAAGACGAGGCGGTGGCGGCGGCGAACGCCTCCGCCTACGGGCTCACCGCCGGCGTGCTGACCGAAGACGTACGCCGCGGCCTCGCCATCGCCCGCCGGCTGCGCACCGGAATCGTGCACGTAAACGACCAGTCCGTCGACGACGAGCCCCAAGCGCCCTTTGGCGGCGTGGGAGATTCCGGCTATGGTCGGTTCGGAGGTCGGGCCGCGTTGGATTCGTTCAGCGAACTTCGGTGGGTAACACTTCAGCAGGGCCACCACCCGTTCCCCTTTTGAGGACCGAGGCGAAAATGACACTAGCCAGTTCGATCTCCGTGCCCGAAGACGTAAAAGTGCCCGTCGGGGCCACCTCCGACGAGATGATGAGCGTCGCCGCCGCCCGTGCGCTTCGAGACGGGGTTGTCTGCTTCGTTGGTATCGGGCTCCCGAGCACCGCCGCCAACCTGGCCAGAGCGACGCACGCCCCTCATCTCGTGCTCGTGTACGAGTCCGGGACGATCGGGGCCAAACCCGGTCGCTTACCGCTGTCGATAGGGGACGCAGAACTGGCCGAGACGGCCGACACAGTTGTCTCAGTGCCCGAGATCTTCAACTATTGGCTGCAGGCGGGGCGGATCGACGTCGGGTTCCTGTCTGCCGCCCAGATGGACCGGCACGGAAACTTGAACAGCACCGTTATCGGCTCCTACGACAAGCCGTCAGTCCGCCTGCCCGGTGCCGGGGGGGCGCCCGAGATTGCGGCCTCGTGCCGAGAGGTGATCATCGTGATCCGGCAATCGAAGCGAAGTTTTGTCGAGAAACTCGACTTCATCACATCTGTCGGGTATCTCGGGGGCCCGGGGGACCGGGAGCGGCTCGGGCTCAAGGGCAAAGGGCCGACCCTGGTCATAACTGATCTCGGCCTCCTCCGCCCGCGCCCGTGCGACCTGGAGCTCGAGCTCACCCACCTTCACCCGGGCGTCCGCCTCGAACAGGTCCGTCAGGCCACCGGTTGGGAGCTGGCCGTCTCGCCCCGGCTGGCCCGGACCGCGCCGCCCACGCCGGAAGAGCTGGCGGCGCTACGGCAGCTCAACGCCACCCTTCCGCCTGGTCGTTCGCGGGGAGGCCGGCCGTGAGCGCAGACGTCGGTCTCACCGGTCTCGGCACTGGTGCCGGCCTCGACGCGGGTGCCGGCCTCGACGCGGGTGCCGGCCTCGACCCGCCTTATGACTACGCCGCTTACCGTTCGACCACGCTGCGAGCGCCCAAACGCCCCTTACTGCCGATGCCCGGCGGCGAAACCGAGCGACAGGGCCCGCTGTTCGGTGCCGCCGGCGTCGACCCCTCTGACCACGACCTGACCCTCAGCCCGGGCGGCTCTCCTATCGGCGAGCGCATCATCATCACCGGGCGGGTAACAGGCGCAACGGGACGGCCGGTGCGGCACCAGCTCGTGGAGATCTGGCAGGCCAACGCGGCCGGGCGCTACCACCACCCCGTCGACAACCACGATGCCCCGCTCGACCCGAACTTCACCGGGGCCGGCCGCTGCCTGACCGACGACGACGGGCGCTACCGGTTCGTGACCATAAAACCGGGCGAGTACCCATGGGCCAACCATCGCAACGCGTGGCGGCCGGCGCACGTCCACTTCTCGGTCTTCGGTACGTCCTTCACCGAACGGCTCGTCACCCAGATGTACTTTCCGGGCGACCCGCTGCTGGCCCTGGACCCGATGTACCAGGCGGTCAGGGACCGGCGCGCCGCCGAGTTGCTCATAGCCACCTTCGACCTCGCCACCACTGTCGAGCACTGGGCTCTCGGTTACGTCTTCAACATCGTCCTGGGAGGGCGCCGCCCGACCCCGGGTGACGAGCCGGTAGGAGGCTGAGCGACCAGATGGCGGTTGCCACCGGTACCCGGCACCTCACGCCCACGCCTTCCCAGACCGCCGGCCCGTTCGTCAGCATTGGCACAGAGTGGGACGCCGGCGGCCGCCTCGTCCCCGAAACCGCCAAAGGCGCCATCTCGATCGTGGGATGCGTCCTTGACGGGGCGGGCTCCCCCGTCACAGACGCCATGCTGGAGTTCTGGCAGGCCGACCCGGCCGGCCAGTTCCCATCCGGTCCGGCCGGCTCACGGTTTGGCGCTTCACCGTCCGGCCGCTCACCGTCTGGCCGCTCACCGTCTGGCGGCTCACCGTCTGGGGGCTCACCGTCCGGCGGGTCATGGACCGGTTTCGCCCGCGCCCTCACTGACGAACAAGGCCGTTACCGGCTCGTCACCCTCAAGCCCGGCCCCGTCCCGGGCGCCGGCGGCCAGCCGCAGGCCCCCCACATCGACGTGTC
>DATJUH010000136.1:0-2929 GCA_035502515.1 Acidimicrobiales bacterium | reverse complement strand
GTTCACACGCTTCGAGGTGGTTATATACCGAGGCAAGCCGTTGGTAAATGGCGGAATTCGGCGATGCGTCCGGGGGGAGCAAGTCGCCCACGCTGACGCTCAAGCCGTGCATGAGCATTTGGCAGCACTCATAACGCAGCGCCGCCTCGGGCTTGAGCGAAGCCATGTCGCCCCAGCTGCGGTGGAACCGGCCCGTCATGCCAAGGACCGGGAGGCCGAGCGTCCGCACCAACCGTCCCACATATGGAAGGTAGTTGTACCCCCACCCGCCCGTCGGCAGCGACTCGACCTCTATATGCCGAACGAACTTGGCTTCGTACATGAGCCCCGCCTTCGCTCTGCTGTTGAACCACACGGCCATCGGCGAGCCGGGACGCAACGCCGGCTCGATCATGGACTGGTAACGCTCCATATAACGATGGGCCACTGACCTAGCGTAATGAGCGCGGTCGCCAGGGTCGCGGGGGTCGAGGCCGTCCCGCTTCATGCCGGCGATGGCCCAGCGCGAGGAACTCGGCTGGTCCCAGCACATGTCGAGAAACATGCCGTCGATAGGGCTGTAACGGTCGAGCACCTCCTCGATCTGGTCGGCGAGGTACTCCTGGTAGGGGCTCGACATGTCTAGGGTCTGCCAGCCCGCGTGATATGCGTCCGTCATCGGGTGGCGGGCCTGGGTAAGCTCGGGTGTAAGCGCCACCCAGTCCTGATGAAGGTCAGCCGCGTACTCGTCGCACTGCACGCTTATGTAGATCGGCGCTCTTATGCCAGCATTGTGAAGCGCTTCGAGCTGCTGGCCGAGCAGGTCGAAGCCGGGCGCCAGCCCAGGGTGGCGTTCAGGCCGGTCGGTGGCGAAATAGAGGTGGCCATGGTGGCATTTCGCAAAGACCGTGACGCTGTCGACATGCGCGTCCCTGAAGGTGCGGGCGAAGGCGTCAGCGTCGAAAGCTGAGCCGACGTGCGGGATATCGGGGCCGGTGTGGAAGTCAAGGTGGACCATCCGCCGCGGGAGCGGGTCTGTGTGAGAGCCTGTTGAAAGGATCATGGGACGCTCGGCGCCTATTCGGCGCTTTCCCAATTGACGACGGAACCCACGACGCTCGGGCCTTTGTCGTGGAATATGTCAGAGTAGAACTCGGGCATTTCGGAATGCGAGATGCGTCGGGTGATGACCTCTCCCCACGGCATGGCGCCCGAGGCAATGGCCTGCAAGGACGCCCGGCGGTAGGGCCGGTACCCGTCGTCACACGGGAAAACCATCCGAAGGCGCCTGTGGTGGGCCTCTAGGAAGTCGAATGAGACCTGCCCGTCCCCGTAGTTGCCCTGCCATACGAAACAACCGAACCGTCTGCACATTTGTATACCGGCGTCAATGCACTCCGGCCGCCCGGTCGCCTCGAAGACGAAGTCCGCCCCACCTGTGGTGATCGCCACCACGTCATGGACACGGTCGTACGCCCTGTCGTCGTCGGTCGTAAAGGTCGCGTAGGCCCCGAACTTTGTGGCTAGCGACCTGCACTCGGCCCTCGGGTCGATGCCGAAGACGATCGCGCCTCTCCGCACTGCCGCGCTCACGACACCCAGCCCGATCAAGCCGAGACCAATCACTACCAACGTCGCCCCAACGCCGACCTGTGCCATGTCGACCCCGTAGAGCCCGACCGCAGGCATTACGAACAGGCTCGCAGTATCCGGGGCGACGCCGGCAGGCAAAACCTCGGCCCCGTGGTCGCCCGAAGGGTTCAGTACGGCCACTGAGGAATGCGTGCCAGACCGGCAGTTGAGCGAAGTCTCTGTGCCTCTCAGTCTCAGCGCGGCATTGCGCCGGTAGTAGACCGTATCGCCCACTGAGAAGCCGGTGACGTCGGCCCCGACCGATGACACCACGCCCGTTGCCATGTATCCTGTGACAATCGGGAAACTCCCCCAGTCCAGTTTGCCGCCCAAGACGGCGAACTCGGTCCCGATGCTCACTCCCGACCACAACGTCCGGACGGCAATATCGTCCCGACCAAGTGGGGCGGTGACAACCTCCGCCAGCCTGAACACGCCGCCCGGTTCTGCAACCAACGCCTTGCCGGTCAGGGCTCCACTACTTGCCACGTAACGCTCCCTTTCTCTCCCTCAGCTCGGACCCTGTCTTTACATCGGCCCGATCACCTGAACGTGACGAGCGCTTTGACCACGTCGCCCCGGTCGATGTCCTCGAAGGCCTCTCCGATCCGGTCGAGCGAATACGAGCTGGAGAGAAATAGTTCCCGGGGCAACAGCCCGGACTCGACCATGTTCGCTACGCCTTTGAGGACTGCTCCTTCGCGAGGACGAGCGACCACGAGCGAGGCGCTGCGCGGGGACGCCATGACATCGAGCGGAACTGGTGCTTCCGGCGCGCTGTAGATGATAAGCCGCCCACCCGGGCGGACCCAGCGGTAAGCGGCGGCCACTGCGGGCGCGCTCCCCGACGCCTCGAACACTACGTCGGCCCCACCCAGGTCGCTGAAAAGCGAATCAGCTTCAGGCCCAGCCGTAGCGACGTCGGTAGCACCGCACTCGGCCGCACGTCGGGTTCGTTCGGCGCGACGGCCGACACACACGATACGCTCCGCTCCGAGAACCTGGGCGTACGCGACGAACGAGAGCCCCGCGATGCCAGTACCGCTCACCCCAACGACGCAACCCACCATACCACCGGCGGCTGCAGCCACGCTCCAGGTCTCGGCCAGGCTGATCGACAGGGCGATATCCTCAGGCGAACGCTCTGGCCCAAAGGCGACATGGGCGAAATTGTCTGCTGAGCGCTCACCGGGGTGGTCCTCTTGCCAGGCCCTCCAATCGCGCACGACCCCGCGCTCCGCCAAGCCGCCCCAGTACATCTTCACCGGCGGACCAGCCCAACCATAGGCGCTGCAGCGCGTGACAAGCTGGTCGAGCT
>DATJUH010000135.1:0-24061 GCA_035502515.1 Acidimicrobiales bacterium | reverse complement strand
GCGCACTGCAAAATCGATACCTGGGTCGCCCGCCACCTCGTCCGCAAACCGCGTGCAGCGGGCGCACTGGATGCAGCGCTCGCGGTCGAGCTGGACGAGTGGAGAAAGAGATATCGGCTTGTCCCAGTGCCGTTTTTCCTCCACGAAGCGTGTCTCGCCCGGGCCGTAAGCCAGGGTCTGGTCCTGCAACGGGCATTCGCCCCCCTTGTCGCAGACCGGACAGTCGAGGGGGTGGTTCACGAGGAGGAACTCCAGCATGCCGTCCTGGGCCTTCTTCACTGCCGGGCTGTCCGTGACCACTTCCATGCCATCCACGACGGTCAGGTAACACGCCGGCGAAAGACTGAAGCCTCGGGGCCCTTTGATGTCGACGAGGCACATCCGGCACATGCCGACGGGTTTCATACGGGGGTGGTAGCAGAACCGGGGGATGTACGTGCCCACTCGTTCCGCCACGGCAATGATCAACTCTCCCTTTTTGGCCTTTACTTCTCGGCCGTCGAGGGTCATGGCGATGCCCTCTGTGTCGACGGGGGCGACCTCCGTCGTCCCGCCCTGGGCGGGCGACGGCGGGGGCGAGGGCGCGTTGGCCGGGGGCGGGGCGTCAGGCATAGGCGGGGCTGGCCCGGAGGCGGTCAGGCGGGAACGGGCACTGGCCCGTGCTGATGTGCTCGAGGAACTCGTCCCGGAACATCCTGATGCCCGAGGCGATGGGTTGCGGTATAGAGGGGCCCAGGGGGCAAATTGTGGTTTGCGCCGGCGGCCACCTGACGCCCGGAGAGATGTTGTCGCACACGTCCATCAGGAGGTCGAGGTCGGCTTCCCGGCCGTGGCCGTCTTCGATCCGGCGCATGATTTTCTCCAGCCAGCCCCCACCTTCACGGCAGGGCGTGCATTGGCCGCAGGATTCCCTGTGGAAAAAGCGGGTTATCCGCCATCCGGCCCGTACAGGGCACGTTGTCTCGTCCATCACCGTGATGGCGCCGGACCCGGCCATGGAGCCGGCCTCGGCGATCTTCTCGTTGCCGAGCAGCACGTCAAGGTGCTGGGGGCCGAACCAGGGTGAGGAGGCCCCGCCGGGGATAATTGCCTTCAGTTGCCTGTCATTTCGTATGCCGCCACCCAGCTCGGGGTCGTAGATCAGCTCCCGGAACGTCAGTTTGGCGAACTCGACTTCGTAGTTCCCGGGGCGGCGGACGTGGCCGGAGAGGGACAATAGTTTCGTGCCCCGCGATGGGCCCTCGCCGAGGGCGTGGAAGGCATCGCTCCCGTTCCTCATTATCCAGGCCAGGTTCGAGAGGGTCTCCACGTTGTTGACGATGGTTGGTGCTCCGTAAAGCCCGATAGCGGCGGGGTAATTCGGCGGCTTTATACGAGGCCAGGCCCGCTTGCCTTCGAGGCTTTCGAGGGCGCCCGTCTCGTCCCCGGCTATGTAGGCGCCGGCGCTCTGGTGGACCACGACATCGATGGAGAAACCGGAACCGAAGATTTTGGCGCCCACGGCGCCGTAATCGTAGGCTTCGTTGAGAGCGGCCATGAGCCTTTCCTGGGCCAGGGCCATCTCGCCGCGGACGAAGATGAACGCCTGAGCGGCACCCACGGCGTAGGCGCAAATGACCACCCCTTCGATCAACTGGTGAGGGTCGCCTTCCATGAGGGCGTGGTCCTTGAAGGTGGCGGGCTCGCTCTCGTCGCCGTTTACCACCAGATAAACCGGCTCTGCTTTACGCAGCATGGACCACTTGCGCCCGGCGTCGAAGCCCGCTCCTCCGCGGCCCAGGATGCTGGACGCCAGCGTCGACTGGCGGATGTCTTCCGGAGCCAACGTAAGGGCTTGGCGCAGGCCCTCGTAGCCGTTGTTGGCGAGATAGGACTGCAGCGTCCAGCTTCGTTCCAGGCCGAACCGGGCCGTCAGGATTTTTGGCCCGAACCTGGAGCCCGCGCCCGTGCCGGACGGGCCGGCACCCGTTGACCCGATGCCCGTTGGCCCAGTGCTGCTCACTTTGCGTCATCCTCCGTGGCAGACGGTTGGCCGCCGGGGTAAAGAGTGCTGGCTACGGCCGTGGTGGTCAGAGAGGTAGCCAGCTCTACTTCCTGGCCGGCGCTGTCCAGGGCAGCCGGCCGGGGGGCAGGCTGGGTGCCGCGCTGGGCCGGCGGCGCCGGTTTCGCCGCCTGGTCGGCCGGGCTCCGAGCTTGGCCGGCGGCAGGAAGCTCGACGGCCCGCTGGACGCGGCAAAGCGTGCCGTGCGGTGGTACTTCGCCGGCCAGACGGCCTGCGGCCAGGTCCGCGGCCAGGTGGTCCCAGCGGTCGGGCGTCATGTCCCCGAAGTAGCGCCAGTTCACCACCAGGCAGGGTGCGTTCCCGCACAACGCCAGGCATTCGGCTTCCTCGAGGGTGAACAACCCGTCGGAGCTGGTGCCTCCCACGGGCACGCCGAGGCGCTGTTCCATGTGCTCGACCAGTTCGTAGGCGCCGGCCAGCATGCAGGCGATGTTGGTGCACACAGCCACGAGGTAGCGGCCTACGGGCTCCAGGTGGAGCATCTCGTAGAAACTCGCCGTGCCCCTTACTTCTGCCGGCGTGAGGTCGAGGAGCTCGGCCAGGTGCTCCATCCCGTCGGGGCTCACGTAGCCGTCCTGCGCCTGGAGCAGGTGGAGCAACGGGATGAGGGCCGAGCGATGGTGCGGGTACAGCCCGATCAGTTTTCGCGCCCGGACCACGTTGTCCTCGTTCAGCCTGGCCACGGCTACTGATCTTTGCCGATAAGGCCGCTCCCGGACCAATTCGGCTGGCCCGCAGGGGGTCGCCGGCCACCGCTGTCCCCTTAAAGGACCTCGGTAGCGGCCTTTAGCGGTCTACGTCGCCGAGGACCGGGTCGATGCTCGAGATGACGGCTATGACGTCCGGGATGAAACCGCCACGTGCCATCGGCGCCAGGCCCTGCAGGTTGGCGAACGAAGGGGTACGGACATGGAGCCGGTACGGCCGCGACGTCCCGTCCGAGACGATGTAGCAGCCCAGCTCACCGCGGGGGGACTCCACCGGCACATAGGCATCGCCCGGCGCCACCCGGAAGCCCTCTGTGAACAACTTGAAATGGTGGATCAACGCTTCCATCGATTCGTCGATGCGGTTGCGGGGGGGCGGGGTGAACTTCTTGTCCTGCGAGCGGTAATCCCCGCCCGGCATGGCCTGGGCGGCCTGCCTGGCGATCCGAACAGACTCACGGATCTCGTTGACCCGAATGGCATAGCGGTCCCAACAATCGCCTGATGTCCCGATTATCACGTCGAACTTGACGTCGTCGTAGGCCAGGTAGGGAAAGTCCCGGCGGACGTCGTACGCAATTCCTGTGGAGCGCAGGAGCGGGCCGGTGAGCCCCAGGCCGACGGCGGTCGGAGCGTCGAGCGGCCCCACACCGTCCATCCGGGCCTGCAGCACCGGCTGACCGGTAAGCAGGTTGTCGTACTCGTCCATGCGCCGGAGGACAACGTCGCATATTGCCGTGACGTCGTCGCGCCAACCGTCGGGCAGGTCGGCGGCCACCCCGCCCGGCCGGATGTAATTGTGGTTCATCCGGAGGCCCGTCACTTTTTCAAAAAATGCCAGTACCAGTTCCCGGTCTCGCCAGCCATAAACGAGCATGTTGAGCGCGCCGAGGTCGGCGCCATTGGTGGCCAGCCATAAAAGATGCGACGATATGCGGTTCAGTTCGCACATCAGCATCCTTATCCAGGTGGCCCGCTCGGGCACCTCGATGTCGGCCAATTTCTCCACCGATAACGAGTACGCCAGCTCGTTGAAAAGTGGCCCCAGGTAATCCATCCGGGTCACGTTGGTGGAACCCTGGTGGTACATGAGGTCCTCACCGGTCCGCTCCATCCCGGTATGGAGATAACCGATCACCGGCTTGGCCCGCAGGACCTGCTCCCCGCGGACCTCGACCATCACCCGGAGCACGCCGTGCGTGGAGGGGTGGGAGGGCCCGAGGTTCAAGATCGTCGTTTCGTCGTCGGGCGCTTCGTAGTTGTAATCGCCCGGGTCGACCGTCACCCCTTCGGGCAGGCGCAAGACCCCGCCGTACTCGGAGCGCAGCTCTCTGATATTGGTCTGCTGGCGGGCCAGCATCTCCTGCGCGCCCTCGGACGTCTTGGCTTTGAGCAGGTCGTTCAGTGAAGTGTCCGTCACCGGGTCACGCTCGTCCCGCCAGGGCACGTGGCCCGCTCGTTTGAAAGACGTTCATTTCGGTGCCTCCTTGAACTGCACCGGGATGTTCGCCGCCGGGTAATCCTTGCGCAGCGGGTAACCCTCCCAATCCTCGGGCATGAGGATGCGGGTCAGGTCGGGGTGGTCTTCGAAGCGGATGCCGAACATGTCGAAGGTTTCCCTCTCATGAGCCTCGCTCCCCGGCCAGAGGTCGAACAGGCTGGCCACGACAGGGTCGCCTTCGGGCACCTGGCAGCGCACTCTCAGGCGTTCCTTGCGGGAAAGGGACAGGAGCTCCACCACCACCTCGAAGCGTTCCGGCTCGACGCCGGGCGGCAGGTCACGTCC
Organism: Acidimicrobiales bacterium; assembly: GCA_035502515.1. Classification (GTDB taxonomy): domain Bacteria; phylum Actinomycetota; class Acidimicrobiia; order Acidimicrobiales; family Palsa-688; genus Fen-671. The sequence continues at coordinate 19,506 of DATJUH010000135.1, read as the reverse complement.
GGGGTGGGTCAGGTAGTCCACGCCGCTCACGCCGATGCAGACCTCGAACTCATCCCGGTAGAGCGCCTCCATGAGAGCCAGGTAACGGGCACGGTCGGTGTGGACGGTGCGCTGGCCGCGGACCTCGGTTACCGGGCAGCCGTGCAGAGTGGGTGGGCCCCCGTCTGCTGCTGGCTGGTTCTCACCTGGTTCGTCGTCGGCTGGCTCGTTGCTGGCCGGCTGGTTGCTGGCCGGCTGGTTGCTGGCCGGACCGGTCTCGCTCACCGGCTCAGGGGCTCAGCGCTGCTGCCGGCGGGGGCGAGCTGAGGAGAACGCACCTCCTCGAGGTGGACGCCGGCGCCGGCCCCTGTACTCGACCTCCGCTTGGTTATCTCGCCGCGGCGGATCTGTTCGTGCAGCGTGAGTATGGCGTGGATCAGCGTCTCGGGCCCGGGAGGGCATCCCGGAGCGTAGACATCCACCGGGACCACTTGGTCGACGCCCTGGACGATGGCGTAGTTATGGAACATCCCGCCCGTCGACGCGCACACTCCCATCGAGATGACCCACCGGGGTTCCATCATCTGGTCGTAGACCTGGCGGAGTACCGGGGCCATCTTCTGGCTGACCCGGCCGGCCACGATCATGAGGTCAGCCTGGCGAGGCGAGGCCCGGAACACTTCCATGCCGAACCGGGCCAGGTCGAAGTTCGCCGCGCCGGCGCCCATCATTTCCATGGCGCAGCACGCCAAACCGAAGTTGGCCCCCCACGAGCTCGCCGCCCGCGCCCACTTGACCACTTCTTCCAGGGTGCCGGTCAGGAAATTGTGGTGCAGGTCCTCGAGGCCCATTTACTGCCCTCCCCTGCTGGCCCCGACAGGCTCGCCCTGCTGGCTGGGGGCGGTCCTCGCCGTCGGCGGCGTGGCCGTACCGGCGTGCGGGCGCGGCGCCGGGGCCCCCGGGCGACCGACGCGGCGGATGGTGGAGTTCAAAGTGCGGACCACCGGAGCACCCGTGCGGCTGCCGAAACGCTTCCCCGGGCCCCAGTCGAGCGCGCCCTGCGACACGAGGTAGGCAAAGGCGATGAACACCACGACCGCAAAGGTGGCGATCTCGACGAAACCGAAGGCGCTGAGCTGGCGGAAGATCACGGCGAAGGGATAGAGGAACACGACCTCGATGTCGAAGATGATGAAGATCATCGCCACCAGGTAGAAGCGGACATGGAACCGCGGCGGCGGTTCCCACACCGGTGCGATGCCCGACTCGTAGGGCCCTCTCTTGGCCGGGTCGAGCCGCCCGTTAGGCCCGAGCATCCGCGACGCCATGAACGAGCCGACCGCGAACAGCAGCGACAGTACGAGCAACAGGAGGATGGGCAGGTACTGGTCCATCAAGCGATCAGGCTAGCGCCGGCACGGAACTGAGCACACATTGGCTCCCGCCCGGCCGCCGGTACTTGGCCCGGCTCGACGGGGGCCCGGTAGCATCAGCCAGGGCTTGGCCGTGACGTCATGGTGAAAGGGCCGAACTCCGTGCAAAGGGCAGATGACCACTACTAACAACGGCGATTACCACTGTGACGTCCTCATCATCGGTGCCGGCCCTTCGGGGGCGGCGTGTGCCTACTGGTTGGCCAACCAGGGCCACGAAGTCGTCTTCGTAGAACGCAAGTCCTTTCCGAGGGAGAAGACGTGCGGCGACGGTCTCACGCCGCGCTCGGTCCGCCAGCTCCAGGACATGGGGCTTGGCCCCGAGCTGCCGGCCTGGCACCGCTATGACGGCCTCCGTTCGCACGGCTTCGGCCGGACCCTCGAGCTCCCGTGGCCCGAGGTCAAGGGCCTGCCCGGTCACGGCTACGTGGTTACCCGGAAAGACCTTGACGCCATGGTGGCCGGCCACGCCACCAAAGCCGGCGCCACCTTGTGGGAGCGGACCGAGGCGGTTGAGCCCGTAATGGAAGGTACGGCCCTACGCGGCGCCCAGCTTGTGGCCAAGGGCGAAGGGGGCCGGAGCGGCCGGGTGACGGCTCGCTATGTAGTGGTCGCCGACGGGGCCAATTCTCGCTTCGGTTGGGCGTTGGGGAACCAGCGCAACCGTTCCTATCCCCAGGGGATGGCGCTCCGGGGCTACTGGAGTTCGCCGCGCCATGACGAGCCGTGGATCGACTCCTGGCTCGACCTGAAGGACCTGGCCGGTCATGTCATGCCCGGTTACGGCTGGATATTTCCCCTGGGGGACGGCCGGGTCAACGTCGGCGTCGGGCTCCTTACCACCTCCTCCATCTGGAAGGGCCTGAACACGACCAAGATGCTGGAGGCTTTCTGCCAGATGGCGCCGTCCTCGTGGGAGATCAGGCCCGAGACTTGCCTCGGCCCGGCCACCGGCGGGCGCTTACCCATGGGTATGTCCGTGCTGCCCCGCTCGGGCCCGACGCACCTGGTCATCGGCGACGCCGTCGGGATGATCAACCCCTTCAACGGCGAGGGGATCGGCTACGGCTACGAAACGGGGCGGATAGCCGCTGACGTCCTCCATCAGGCCCTGGCCGGCGATGACGCCGGCGCCCTGAGCACTTACGAAGCGCGCCTGGAGGCCGAGTACGGTCTCTACTACCGGGTGGCCCGGGCCTTCGTCAGAGCCATCGGGCGGCCCCAGGTGATGCGGGCCTGCACTGTCACCGGGATGTACAGCCGTCCCATCATGGAGTGGGTGCTACGCATCATGTCGAACATGCTCCGCCCCGACGAGGTCGGACCGGCCGAGGCGGCCTACAAGGTGATGGCGGCCCTGGTCAAGGGCCGGCGGCCCGAACCGGTAGAGCTCTCGGGCTAGCTCCCGCTCACGCCGAGCCGGCACGACCTGGGCTCGCCACGGAGCGGGTCACCTTGGCGAAGGCGTCCACGGTCCGTTCCAGCTCGGCGGGGCCGTGAGCCAGGCTCGGGAACATCGCTTCGTAGGCGCCCGGCGCGATGGCGACCCCGTGGGACAGTAGACCCCGCATGACCGGCGGGAAGAGCCCGGTGGCAGCCGAGGCGCGGGCCCCGTCGTAGTCGGTGATGGGGCTGGGCCCGAAGAAAATCCCGAGCAGCGGCCCGGCGACGGGGACCTGTACGCTGAGCCCCGAGCCGGCGGCGGCCGCGACCAAGCCGGCGCCCAGGCGGCCGGCGAAAGCGGCCAGCTCCTTGTAGTCGGAGTCGTCCAGGAGGGAAAGCACGGCCAGTCCCGCGGCCGTCGCCACCGGGTTACCGGCCAGGGTGCCCGCCTGGTAGACGGGCCCGTTGGGGGCGAGCTGCTCCATAATCTCCCGGCGGCCACCGAACGCGGCCAGGGGAAAGCCGCCGCCGACCACTTTGCCGAAGCACCAGAGGTCCGGCATCACCCCGAACAGCGACGATGCCCCGCCCCGGGACACCCGGAACCCGGTGATCACCTCGTCGAAAATGAGCAGGGCGCCGGCCCTGGTGCACGCCTCCCGCAGCCCGTCCAGGAACCCGGGCGCCGGCGGGACGAGGCCCATATTTGCGGCTACGGGCTCGACCAGGACGGCGGCCACGTCACTGCCGATGTCGGGGACCACGTTGTAAGGGACGACAAGGGTCTCGGCCACCGCCGCCTTCGGCACGCCGGCCGAAACGGGCAACCCGAGCGTGGCCATCCCGCTCCCGCCTCCGGCCAGCAAGGCGTCGCTGTGCCCGTGGTAGCAGCCGGAGAAAATGACAATGCGTTCCCGGCCGGTGGCACCACGGGCCAGCCGCACCGCCGACATCGCCGCTTCCGTGCCGCTGCTCACCAGCCGCACCTCGTCGCATCCGGGCACCCGGGAGCAGATTTCCTCACCGAGAAGGACCTCACGGGGCGTGGGCGCGCCAAATGTCGTGCCCTCGCCGGCAGCCCGCCGGACGGCTTCGACCACTTTGGGATGAGCGTGGCCGAGGATCGAAGCCCCGTAGGACTGCACATAGTCGATGTAGGTGGCGCCTTCGACGTCCGTGACGTAGGCCCCCTCGCCCTTGACCACGAAGTAAGGGGTCCCGCCTACGGCCTTGAACGCCCGGACCGGCGAGTTGACGCCGCCGGGGGTCACCCGCCGGGCGCGTTCGAAGAACGACTCGTTGGTTCCCGTCACCACTGTCCCGTCCACTTCAGAGGCCCGCTCACTCACGGGCCGAGGAGCTCGGCGACTTCGGCGGCGAAGTACGTGAGCACCATGTCGGCGCCCGCCCGCTTGATGGCGGCCAGTTGTTCGAGGGCGACGGCCGTACCGTCCACCCAGCCTCGCTCAGCGGCCGCTTTCACCATGGCGTACTCCCCGCTCACGTGATACGCGGCCACCGGTACCGGGACGGACTGGCGGACGGCGGCGATTATGTCGAGATAGTGGAGGGCGGGCTTCACCATCACCATGTCGGCGCCTTCGGCCACGTCGAGCTCCGCTTCCCGGAACGCCTCCCTCGCGTTGCGCGGGTCCTCCTGGTAGCCCTTGCGGTCGCCGCCTCCGGCGATGGTCACGTCCACGGCGTCGCGGAACGGCCCGTAAAGGGCGGAGGCGAACTTGGCCGAATAGGCCAGGATCCCCGCGTCTTCGTAACCTTCGCTGTCCAGCGCCCGGCGGATGGCTGCCACCTGGCCGTCCATCATCCCCGAGGGGGCCACCAGGTCCGCCCCGGCCCGGGCCTGGGCCACCGCCACCCGGCCGTAAAGTTCGAGCGTCAGGTCGTTGGCCACCTCACCACGGCTGTCGAGCACGCCGCAGTGGCCGTGGTCGGTGTACTCGTCCAGGCAAAGGTCGGCGACGAGGACCATTCGGCTACCGAGTTCCTGCCGGAGGGTCGTCAGCGCGACCTGGACGATGCCGTCCGGCGCCCACGCTTGGCTGCCCTGCGCATCTTTTGTGGCCGGGACCCCGAATAGGACCACGGCCGGCACGCCGAGGCTGCTCAGCCTGTGCGCCTCCTTCAGCAGCGACTCGACCGTGTGCTGGACCACACCCGGCAGAGAGGCGATCGGCTGGGGCGCGTCGATAGCCTCTCTAACGAAGAGGGGTGCTACCAGGTCTTTAACGGTGACATGGGTTTCGGCCACCATTTCTCGCAGGACGGCGGACCGGCGCAGCCGGCGCATCCTCGTGTCGGGGAAGCCCATGGTTGCCACGCTACCTGTCCCTCCCCGCCAGCCGAAAAAGAGATGGCCGTGTGGGCCGGCGCGGCCCTGCTGCGGGACTGAACGGGACCCCTGACCCCCTTTCTGCGTGGGTGGGGCGGGCCGAGGCGTCCCAATGGAGAGTTCGCTGGCCAGATCCGGGTGCCACCACCGTCTTTGGGTGCCAGAACCTAACTGTAACGACGCTCCTGGTACCCAGTCCGGCACAAAAACCGTGCTGAGCCCGGTGCGCCCGGTGCGAGCGGTGGCAGGTTACCCCCGTACGACCGTGGTCTGGCTATCTCCTGCGGCCGACCGGAGGCATGATGGCGCCGATGACCCACAGGATGGGGAAAATGATCCCGACCAGGAACAGGATCCAGTGGCCCTTCCGGATCGTCAAGATGCCGAGAGTCAGGATGAGGACAAGGTAGATAGCGCCCAAACCGAAGTACACCTTTGGCCCTCCTAAGGCTCACGTGCGTTGCCCTCATGCTAGACGTTGGGGCTGGTCGCTCCCCCCGTACGTGCTCAGGTGCCCGCGATATGTGGGGACAAGGCCTCGACCAGCGCGTTTACCAGGCCCTCGATGGTGTGCTCCGATGCCTCCGCCGTCACGGTCAGGCCCCGGGCACGGGCGGTAGAGGCGGTGACCGGGCCGATGCAGGCCACGATGGGCGGGGTTCGCACCCCGGCGCTACCGGCCTGGTCGACGAAGCTGTCGACGGCCGACGAGGAGGCGAAGCAGATGGCATCGGCCTGACCCACGCTCGTAAGGAGTTCCGGGCCGACGGCCCGGGGAGCAGTCCGGTAGGCCTCGACCGCGTCAACCTGCCAGCCTCGAGCCTCCAGCCCGTCCCGCAGCTCGGGCCGGGCGCCCGCCGCCTGAGGGAGCAGGACCGACCTGGCCCCGGCCGACGCCGAAAGAGGGAGTGCCGGCGGCGGCGGGAAGGCGTCGAGCAACCCCTCGGCCCGGAAACTGCCGGGGACGAGGTCGGCGACTACGTGATAACCCGCCAACGCCTCGGCGGTGGCAGTGCCCACCGCCGCCACCAGCACTCCCCCGAGCGAGCGGGTATCGGGGACGAACTCGAAGAACCGGTGGACGGCGTTGGCCGAAGTGAACACGACCCAGCCGTAGCTGCTGGAGCCGGCCCTCAACCGGCTGGCCCGGTCTCTCAACGCCGTCCCTCCGTCCGCCGGGTCAGCCAGGCCGATGACCGGGACTTCGAGCACTTGCGCCCCCAGGTCCCGCAGGGGGGCGACGAGCTCCGAGGCCTGGTGGGCCGCACGCGTCACCACTATGGTGCGGCCGAAGAGAGGACGGCCTTCGTACCAGGCCAGGTTCAAGCCGGCCACCTCGCCGATGACGATGGCGACGGGCGGGCCCAGTGACGTCGCCCCGAGACGGTCGAGGGTGGTGCGCCGGGTCACCTGGCCCGCGCCGGTCCCCCATTGAACGGCAGCCACCGGCGTGCTCGGGGCCAAGCCCCCGTTCATCAGGCGTTCGGCAATCCGGCCCCGGTGGGCAGCTCCCATGAGGACCACGATCGTCCCTCCCCCCTGGGCCAGAGCTTCCCAGTTCGTGCCTCCTCGCCCGGGCTCGAGGTCGACCGAACGGGTGTGGCCGGCGACCACCGTAAAGGCGGTGACCAGCCCTCTATGCGTGACGGGCACGCCGGCATAGGCCGGCGCGGCCACCGCCGAGGTCACGCCCGGCACGACTTCGAAAGTAACCCCGGCTTCGATCAGGGCAAGCGCCTCCTCGCCCCCCCGGCCGAAGACGAAGGGGTCTCCTCCTTTCAGCCGGACCACCTTGAGGCCGGCCTTGGCCCGCTCGACCAGCAGCTTGTTTATGGCTTCCTGGTCGCCTCTGTCGTCGGGCTGCTTACCCACGTCGACCTTTTCCGACGCCGCAGGAGCGAGGCCGAGCAGGCTGGGCGCGGTCAGCCGGTCGTGCACGACGACGTCGGCGTGCCCGAGGACCTCCGCTCCCCGGAGGGTAAGCAGTCCCGGGTCCCCGGGCCCGGCTCCCACGAGGTAAACGATGCCGGCGACGGGGCCGGGCCCCTGAGCAGCCAGTTGGCTGGTCACGGCGGCTCGGCCCGGGCGGCCAGCAACTCCCGGCCCCCACCGTCCAGGACCATCTCCGCCACTGCCTCACCCAGGGCGGCGGCCTCTTCCGGCCGGGCCGACGAGGTGCAGCGCACGAGGGCACTCCCGTCGAGCGCAGCCAGGAGGCCATCGAGGCGGAGTTCGCCCCCGTCGGCCGGTCTGGCGTGGCCGGCCACGGGCAGGTCGCAAGCTCCCCCGATGGAAAAAAGGAACGCCCTCTCGGCATCAACGGCTTGCCGGGATGCCGGGTCCTCGAGCGGCCGGAGCAGTTCCAGGCTGGCCCTGTCATTGGCGCCGCACTCAATGGCCAGTGCCCCCTGGGCCACCTGGGGGAGCATGACGTCGAGGCCGAGCGTCTCCATCGGCTCGGGAGACAGGTCCAAGCGGGACAGTGCGGCCTGGGCGACGACGACGGCGCCACCCTCGGGCACCCGGGACAAACGGGTGGCGATGTTGCCTCGGAGGCTGTGGAAGACCAGGTCGGGCCGTAACCAGGCTAGTTGGGCCCGCCGGCGCTGGCTCCCGGTGGCCACCGGTGCCCCCTGGGCCAGATCGGCCAGCCGGCTACCGACCAGGGCGTCTCGTGGGTCGCCGCGTGGCGGCACGGCCACCAGGCAGAGGCCCGGGGCCGTCACCGGAGGGAGGTCCTTGGCCGAGTGCACAGCCGCATCAGCCCTGCCGGAGAGCACGGCCGTCTGCACCTCCCGCACGAACACACCCTGGCCGCCTATTTCCCATACCGGCACCTCCGAACGCCGGTCTCCGCGCGTGGTGACGGTCACCAGCTCTACGGGCAAATCTGGGTGGGCCTGTTCCAACAACGACGCAACGTGGGTGGCCTGCCACAGGGCCAACGGGCTCCCTCGGGTCGCCAGCCGGAAGACCACTTCAGCTTCTAGGGCTCAGCTTCAATGTTCGGGGCCCGGAAAAGCTCAGGTTTCCAGGTCGAAAAGGTCCCGGAACGCATCGGCCAGCCCGTCGCCTCTGGCCGTACCGGCGGCCGCCTTCAAATTGACGGTGGGCGTGTGCAGAAGTTTGGCCACCACCCGCTTGGTCAACACTTCGAGGGCTTCACGCTCGTCCGGGCTCAGGCGGCGGAAGCGGCCCTCGAACCGGGCCAGCTCGGCCTGGCGGACCTCTTCGGCCCGGTCGTGAAGGCTGCTCACCAGCGGGGCCACCGACCGGGCGGCCAGCGACGTGCTGTAGTGCTCGACCTCGTCGGCCACGATCCGCTCGACGGCCGGCACCTCGGCCCGCCGTTCGTCCACCCTCGACCTGATGAACCGGCTGACGTCGTCCATGTTGAGCAGCGTGACCCCGGCCAGGCCGGCCACATCAGGGTCGACGTGGCGGGGCACGGCCAGGTCGATGAGCAGCAGCTTTCGTCTTGGGCGGGCAGCGAGCGCCTCCCGGACGAGGTCCGGGCCGAGGAGCGTGCCTTCCCCGGCGGTGCAGCACGCGACCACGTCGGCCTGGGCCAGTGCCGCCCCCAGATCCGGCCAGGGCGCCACCTGCCCGCCCAGGGACGCCGCCAGCTGGGCGGCCTTGGCTCTTGACCTGTTGGCCAGCAGCACCGGCCCCGCCTTCGGCGCACCGGCAAAAGCGCGGGCGGCGCTCGCACCTACGTCACCCAGCCCGATGACCAGCGCCTGCTTGCCTTCGAGCCCACCCAGCGCCGCCGCCGCCATCTCGACCGCGGCATAGGAAAGCGATGTCGTGCCCCGGGCGATGCTGGTCTCGGCCCGGGCGCGCTTTCCTACCTGTAGGGCATGACGGAAGGCCCCGCTCAGCACCGGCCCGCACACCTCCTCTTTTCGGGCTACCTCCAGGGCCTGGCGGACCTGACCCAGCACCTCGGGTTCACCCAGCGAGGCGGAGTCCAGGCCCGACGAGACCCTGAACAGATGGTTCACGGCCGCTTCCTCGAAGTAGGAGTACAGGCTGCCCGAAAAGTCTTCGGGCGGTTGACCGCTCCAGGTGGCGAGGAACTCCCTGATGTCGGCCATAGCCCCGTGGAACCGGTTGACCAGGGCGTACACCTCGGTCCGCATGCAAGTGGACAGGACCACCACCTCGTCGAGGTGGGGCCGCGACGCCAGGTCGGCCAGCGCCTTGGGCAGGTCGGCGGGCGCGACGATCATCGGTTCCAGCGCGGCCAGAGGCACGGTCCGGTGGTTCATCCCCATTACGGCGATAGACAAGCCTCGAGACGCTCCTTCGCTTCAGCCCGGCGACCCGAGCGGATGAGGTCGAGCATGTCCCAATCCAGGCTCGGCCGCCAGTCGATAGATTCCGTACTGCGGCCCTCAGCTTTCAGCCTGGCCCGCGCGTCGGCCAGCAGCTCGGCTAGTTCGGCCAGCTCAGGGCCCATATGTTCGGCAGCGTGCTGCTTGAGCCACGAAGCCAGGGCGGGGCTGTACCCCGAGGTGGAGATAGCCACGCTGACGGGCCCCTGGCGGGCGACGGCCGGCAGGATGAACGAACACGAAGCCGGGTCGTCGGCCGAGTTCACCCAGACGTGGGCGGCCACTCCGTCGTCGAAAACGGCTTGGTTGACTTCGCTGTCGCCGGTGGCGGCTACAGCCAGCCAGTAGCCGGCCAGGTCGCCGCGGCGGTAGGGGCGTTCCTCGATGCGGTCGACGCCGGGCGTGCCGTCCAGCGACCGAACGGGGGGCAGCACTTCTTTGGCCACTATGTCGACTCGAGCCCCGGCGGCGAGGAGCCCTCTCACCTTGCGGGCGGCGATATGCCCACCCCCGACGACCAGGCAAGAACGGTCCTGCAACAAAAGCGCCACCGGGTATACAACGCCGTCGACGGGCAAATGATTCTCCTCTTTTTCAACTACCGGTTATTCAAGTACCGGTTCAACTGCCGGCCGCGGCTCTGGTCGGCGCCGGCGTATGGTCGTTGCGCAAGTGCTCGTAATAGCCAAGGATCTGGAGCTCGACGGCCAGGTCCACTTTGCGGACCGAGACGTGGGGGGCCACGTTGAGCACGGCCGGGGCAAAATTGAGCACCGAGTTGACACCGGCCGCCACCAGCCTGTCGGCGATGTCCTGGGCCACCTGGGCGGGGGTGGTTATGAGGGCCATGGTTATGTTCTTTTCCCGCACGACCCGGGCCAGGTCGGACAAGGGGTAGATGACGGCGCTGCCGAGACGGCCGCCGAACTTGGCCGGGTCGGTGTCGAAGGCGGCCACCACGTTGAAGCCGCGCTCGGAAAAGCCCCGGTAGTGGCCCAGGGCCTGGCCCAGGTTGCCGGCGCCCACGACGGCCACGTTGTGCTCCCGGTTGAGCCCCAGTTGGCGGTTGATCTGCTGGCGCAGGAGCTCGGTGTCATAACCGACACCCCGGGTGCCGTAGGAGCCGAGCTGCGACAGATCCTTGCGGACCTGGGCGGCGTTGACCCCCGCTCTGGCCGCCAGTTCCTCGGAGGAGAGCATCAGCAGCCGCTCGCCGCTGGCCTCGACCAGCGCCCTCAGGTAGAGCGGGAGGCGCCGGAGCGTCGCTTCCGGTAAGGGGCGGGCCGCGCTGGGCGCTGCTGACATCGGCACAATCGTACGGCCAGGCTGGCCGAAAAGGGGAGGGAGGGTATAGAGGCCGGCGGGGGCAAGGGTAAGCGGGGCGGGCCGGGCCGCCGGCGCCTGGGTCGGGCGCCGGTGCCAGCCAGTCTCAGCGAGTCCCAGCCAGTTTCAGCCGGCCTCAGCCAGTTTTTTCAGCCGGCGTCAGCCAGAGGATGTCCTGCTCATGAGTCCCCAGCCGCTCGGCTGCGCTGGCCCCGTTCAGGCACAGGGCCAGGGAACCGTATGAGTCGACGAGGACACCGAGCTCACCGGGGGCAAGGTCGGCGAAAGTGTGCACGACGCGGGCAGGCCAGGAGGCGGCCGGTGCTTCCGGGTGGCCCGGGCGAGGCGGCCCGCCGGCGCCGCCGGCCTCCCGCCCGGCCCTGGTCACGGAGTGGCTGGCCCAGCCGTGAAGGACCTGCGGAGAGGCGCCCAGCTGGACATTCCCGTAGCGGTCGACCCACGTCACCTCGACCGCAAGTGACCCGCCTTTAACCCGGCACTGGGGCAGGGGTAAACGGACCAGCGTCCCTACGTCCACGCGGTGGCCGAGCGCTTCCGGGTCGCCGCCACTAGCCAGGTAGGCGGCGGCCGGGGCAAAGATGTCGCGACCGGCGAAGGTCGGGCCCGGCGCCGCCAACCAGTACGCGGGGTTGTCCAGCTCTACGGCCATGTCCGGCCCGCCCAGGACGTCTAGCGCCGGCGGTATAAGGCCGTTGTCCGGACCGACGAACATCACGTCGGCCGAAGCAGCCCGCACCGCCATCGCCCGCCGCCGCGTCCCCACGCCGGGGTCGACGATGGCTATCACCACGCCTTCGGCCAGGTAGGGGGCAGCTCGCTCGAGGGCCAGGCTGCCGGCCCTCACATCCTGAGGGCGCACCTCGTGAGTGAGGTCGATGATCGGGACCAAAGGTAGGCGCGCCCTCAGCACACTGTGGAGCGCCCCCACGAAGCCGTCGGCCAGCCCGTAATCGGTGAGAAGACTGATGACCCGGGGCGCGGCAGCTCCCGGGCCCTGCACGGGCCCCTGGTCCGGACGAGCGCTACCCGGCCGCGGTGTACTGGGCTTCAAGGAACCGGTCCACGTCCTCTTCGCGTATCCGGTACGAACGCCCTACTCGCACTGCCGGCAGCTGCCCGGACTGCACCAGGCGGTACACCGTCATGTTTGACACCCGGAGCTGGCCTGCTACCTCCGCAACCGTGACATAGCGCGACCTGGACCGGGCCTCGTTCGGCTTGGCCATTTGTTGCACCCTTCTCCGCTTAAGAGGGTAGGCGATAGGCGGCGCCTTGTGCACCCCAGGGGCTCCCCAAAGGGCGCGGCCGGCCGACCTGTAGCACTTTTATCCGGAAAAAGGATAAAAGTCCCAACAGGCGCGGTCTCACCGTCGAAAAAGTGCACATTGCCAGGCGTTAAACGCCGCGCTTAATAGGACTTTTATACAAGGGGCAGACCCGCACCGCGATTTTACCCGACGAGCCGCCGCCCTCCGCAGTTGCGCCGCTACGACAAGGGTTTCCCTTGGCGCCGAGCCTTATATTTTTCTAAATGACAACCGCGGAAGTAATTACGCCACCGGTGCCAGACCGGCCCCGGTGGCCTTACTGCCTGCTATTCCTTTGGCCGCCGCCCAGTTCCCGGCTCCGCGCCGAAGCGGCCACGACGGCTTCGATGATGGCCGATCGCGCCCCGCCGGCTTCGAGGCGGCGCAGCCCTGCAGCCGTGGTGCCCCCGGGGGAGGTTACGGCGGCGCGGAGTTCCTCTGGGCTCTGTCCTGTCGTCGAAAGCAGCTGGGCCGCGCCGAGCAGCGTCTGGGCCACCAGGTCCCGGGCGACAGAGCGGGGTAAGCCCTCGAGGACGCCCGCTTCGGTCATGGCCTCGGCCATCAGGAACACATAAGCCGGTCCCGAACCGGACAACCCGGTGACGGCGTCGAGGAGCTTCTCGGGGACCTCGACCACCAGCCCTACCGAGCGCATGATGCCGGCAGCCCACTCGAGGTCCGCCGGTCCGGCCGTCGAGCCGGCGGAGAGGGCGGTGGCGCCCGCCTTCACCAGGGCAGCGATATTGGGCATGGCCCTCACCACTGCACAATCCGGTGGGCAGAACGACTCGATGGCACCCACGGTGACGCCGGCCGCGATCGACAACACCCTGCTGACGCCGCTGCCTGCGAGGCTCCGGCCGGCGGCGTCCATGTCAGCCGGTTTCACGGCGAGGACGGCCCCGCCGACGGGCCCCGCCTCGCCAACTTGGCCGACTATTTGCAGACCGGGGTGGCGGCCGGCCAGACCACTCTCGCTCATGAGGTCGGCCCGCCGGGCGGGCGAGACCTCGACAACCGCGATCTGTTCGACGCCCGCCCAACCGGCGTCGAGCAGGCCTCCGACGAGGGCTTCACCCATCTTGCCCCCGCCGACTACGAGCAACTCTTTCACGCTGTCAAACGATAGAGGGGCGGCACCACGGAGGCGGTCAGCGATGACGGGGCCAAACCGCCCGAGCCCTCAAACGGGCCGCGCCGCAGCCCGCGGGCCCGGCATTTCGCACTTCCCCGAACGAAATGCCAGGACTCCCTCGAGCTACGGCATTGCCAATCGTAGCCCGTGCCGGCGGGACGATTCCCAGCCAAATAAAACGGTCTTTTGCCCCAAAAGGTACTGCCCGAAAGAGACAGGGGGACGCGCCCGCTCGCCGCCGGTACCGGGGTTGCTGGCTGCGCCTCCCGGCCGCGCCCCCCGCTGGTGCCGGAACTCTCAAGAGCCCGGCGCGACTGGCTCCGCCGGTCAGCTCAACCGGCTCAGTCAGGCCACTGAGACAGGTCAGTGAAGCAGGGTCAGCGGAGCAGCGTGTCCACGCTGGCCTCGCCGCTGCGGTAACGGCGCACCAGTTCTTCCTGGAGGCGGTCCTGGATGTCGTGGAGGGCGCGGCGTTCGGCCGAGACGTCGCGCTCGAGGTCCGACAGGCTGGTGAGCAGCTCGTTGAGTTCGGGCGAGCTCAGCGTCCCGAGCGACTCCAGCTTGTCGGGAGGAAGCACCTGCTCCACCCGGGCGGCCAGGCTGAGCTGGGTACCCTCGGCCGGCGCGAAGAACGTCGGCAGCCGCCCCAGCCCCGCGGCGTGCGTGTGCTCGGACAGAATTTGCGGCAGTTGCTCGACCAGGGTTTCGGGGGCCGGCTCCGACAGGCCAAGGTGGCGGCGTTCCGATTCGGCCACGATGAGGTCCAGCCTGGCCTGGGCCAGCCGCCGAAGATAGGAGAGGTCGGTCTCCAGCTCTGCACACTCCTGCCTCTTCGCCCTCAGATCGGTAAGCGAAAGATCTTCCAGGTCCGCCAGGTAGCTGGGATCGAAGGCTTCGTCGACGTTCAAGGTCATTGCCAGTCGAGGGTACCGCAACCTCCCGACACTGGAGGTAGAAGGGCCACTTCGTCACCACTGCTGAGCACGGTCGTGAGCAGTGCGGGGGACCGGTTTACCCAGACGGCACACGAAGGGAGCACCCTGCTCAGCGCCTCGCCGTAGGTAGAGCACAGGTCATCCAGCAGTTCGGCCACTGTGCGGCCAGCGGCCACGGCGGTGGTCCGGCCCGTGCCCGCCGCCTCCCTGGCACCGGCGAAGAGCAGGACGGTCACCTGTGGCGACGCCTCCTCGGGCCCGCCCCCGCCGTTCGGCTGGGCGGTCACCGCCGGGTACCCGACGAGCCCGCGGCCGGCGCCACTGAGCCCAGTCCGGCAGCCGGCTCGTGATCGGCCATCAGACCGAGGTTACCGACCTGGCCATGACTGTCTGCCAAGATGTCTTTTGTGCGTCGCCTTCTCATAATTCGTCATGCCCAGTCCATCTGGAACGCCGCCGGCCGTTGGCAAGGTTGGTCGGACGCCCCCCTGTCCGACCTTGGTGCCGAGCAGGCGCGGCTGGGCGGCCAGGCGCTCGCCGCCGCCGGCGTCGTGGCCGACCTTGTGGCGGCGTCGGACCTGGCCCGGGCTCGGACCACGGCCGAGCTGGTCGCCTTCGAGCTCGACTACCAAAGCCCTCTGGTCATAGACGCCGACCTCCGGGAGCAGGACCTGGGCCAATGGAACGGCCTGACGAACGATGAGATCTCGACCCGTTGGCCCGCCGAGTTCCAGGCCCGCCGCGCCGGGCAGCTGGGAACCGTGCCCGGAGGCGAGGAGGGTGAGATATTTGCCCGTCGTTCTATGGAGGCGGTGCGCCGTTTGGCGGGCCGGGCGGGCGACGTCGCCGTTGTGGTGGCGCACGGTGGCGTAGTGATCGCCCTGGAACGCGCCCTCGGTGTCTCGGCCAAAGGCAACCGCCATCCCAACTTGAGCGGGTGGTGGCTCGAAGTGCAGGGGCCCCCGGAGGACGTGCAGCTGGTCCCCGTGGAACGGGTCGACCTGCTGGCGCTCGGAGCCGAAACGGTCACTGGTCGCGCCTAGCCTGTCGCTCCGTTATGAAGGTCGAGGTCGTCCGGAGCCGGCGCCGGCACAAGACAGTCCAGGCCCGCCAGGTCGGGGACGTGGTGAGGGTGAGCGTGCCGGCGACCATGAGCCGGGCCGAGGAGGAGCGCTGGGTAAACGAGATGCTCCGTCGCATCGGCCGCCGCCAGCGGTCGACTAGCCCCGATTTGCACGAGCGTGCCCGGACGCTGGCCGGCAAGTTCGGCCTGGCCACGCCCACCAGCACCCGCTGGGTCGACAACCAGGTCTACCGGTGGGGCAGCTGCACGCCGAGCGACGGGACGATCCGCATCTCGTCCCGGTTGGCCAAAGAGCCGCCGTGGGTGCTCGACTACGTGCTGGTGCACGAGTTGGCTCATCTGCACGTGAGCGGGCACGGCCAACGCTTCTGGGAGATCGTCAACCGCTATCCCCTGGCCGAGCGAGCCCGCGGGTTCCTTATGGCCCGCGGGCTCGAAGACCCGGACGGCACGCCCGGCCTAGAGCCTTCGATCAGCCCGTGAGGGGGCGCCGGCCCAACCCGGCCCAGCCGGGCTCGGCCCAACCCGGCCCGGCCGGCCCAGGCCAGGAGGAGGGCAGCTCGCAGAGCCGCTCCACGCCGAGGCGGAAGGAAACGAGCCGGGTCGAGCGGGGGCGCCCGGGAGCCGAGGGCCGCGGCGCCAAAGCCCCCCCTGCCGTCGCTGATCAGAGCCCCGTCTCGGGCACGTCGCCGGCCGAGCCCGCCCGGGGCGCGAGCGTCCCGGCCACCGCAGCCGTTACCCGTAATCAAACGGGGAAAAGGGGAGACGTCATCGTCCGCACCGGCGCGCTGTCGATTGACGGGAGGCCGGTGGTGACGGCGCAGGTCCAGGATGTCGAGCGAGGTAGAGCGATGACCGGCGAGGCCGTCGCCGCGTTGGCGGGGGCGGCGGACGTGGCGCTGGAGCGGCGGTTGCCGCTGGTGGTCGTGCTTCCCTCCGCCGGCCTTGACCTCAACGCGGGAGTGGCGGCGCTCGACGGCTGGGGCCAGGTAGCGCGGGCTCTGGTTCGTTGTTCGGGGTCGGTGCCTGTAGTGGCCGTGGTAAGCGGGCCCGTCCTGTCCGGGCCAGCGCTAATGCTCGGGATGGCCGACGCCGTGGTGATGACGGCCCGGTCGCTGAGCTATGTCTCGGGCCCCGCCGCCGTGGCCGAGGTCACCGGCCTCACGATCAGCCCCGACGAGCTCGGCGGCCCATCCGTACACGCCAGCCGGTCCGGGCTGGCCACTCTGGCCGCAGATGACGACGAAGGGGCCATGGAAGCGGTCGCCAACCTGCTGGCCTACCTGCCTGCGCACAGCGATGAGCTGCCCCCCGTCAGGCATTGCGACGACCCCATTTCCCGATCGGGGCCTGAGTTGCGCGACGTGGTGCCGGCCAGCTCGATGGGCAGCTACGACGTCCGCCGGGTGCTGGCCGTCATCGCCGACGAGGGAGAGATCCTCGAACTGCGGCCGGCCTGGGCACCGCAACTGGTGACTGCGTTAGTCCGGGTGGGCGGCCAACCCGTAGGGGTGCTGGCCAACCAGCCTCAAGCGATGGCCGGCACCCTCGACATCGCCGCCTCGCAAAAGGGCGCCCGTTTCGTAACGTTCTGCGATTCGTTCAATGTGCCATTGCTGACGGTAGAGGACACGCCGGGGTTCATGCCCGGCCGGGACCTCGAGTGGCGGGGGGTGATCCGCCACGGCGCCGAACTGGTCTTTGCCTATGCGGAGGCGACCGTACCCCGGATTTGCCTCGTCGTCAGGAAGGCCTACGGCGGCGCCTACATCGTCATGGACTCCAAGGCGATGGGCAACGACCTGTGCTTGGCGTGGCCGAGTGCGGAGCTGGCCGTGATGGGGGCCGAACAGGCGGTGAAGATCGTGCACCGCCGGGAAGATGAGGGAACTCAGGCGAAATTGGCCATTGAATACGGGGAGAAGTTCCTCAACCCCTATGTTGCCGCCGAGCGGGGTTACGTCGACATCGTTATCGACCCGGCGGAGACCCGCCAGACAATTGCTCGCTGCCTGATGGCCCTGGGAACCAAGCGAGAGCGTCTGGTCACCCGCAAGCACGGCAACAGCCCGCTGTGACCCCACAGTTTCGAGAGCCCGGCCTGTCCGGGGAGTAAGCCCGGGGTGCCGGCTCCAGCGGGGCGACGCCCGGCCGTGACCGGCATGAAGCTCAGCTGTCGGCGCCGGCCGCGCCCGTCGCCGCCACCGGCCCCTGGCCCCCGGTTGAGAGGGACTTGATCGGGTGGAGGGCCAGCCAGCGCATGTGCGAAATCATTGGCCGGGTGCGCTTGGCCGGTACGGCGGCCGGCACCGTCCCGTCCGAGGAGAGCCAGCCCCGCCGTCGGAACATGATCAGTAGCCCCACCGCTACCACTATCTGCGAGCCGACGCCGACACCCCAGAAAGCGGGGGCACTGGTGATCTTCGAGATCATCCAGGCGTAGTTCTGCCCGAAGAACCCGGTCAGGAAGCTGAGGGGCAGGAAGACGGTAGCGATGATGGTGAGCTGCTTCATAACCACGTTCAGGCGGTTGGACACCGTCGACAGGTGGGTGTCGAGGGCCCCGCTCAAGAGGTCCCGGTAGCTGTCGACGAGGTCGCTGACCCTGATGAGGTGGTCGTAAACGTCCCGGAAGTACCTTTCGTACTCGGGCGTCATCCCGGGTATCACATCGGAGCTGCTGACCAGGGTGGCGAACAGGTCCCGCTCCGGGGTGACCACTTTGCGCAGGACGATCAGTGAGCGCTTCATGTCGAAGAGGCGCCCGAGCTGCTCGTCGGTTGGTGCTTGAAGGATCTCGTCCTCGAGGTCGTCGATCTCGTCGTCGAGCTTGGCCAGGACCGGGAAATAGTCGTCGACGAGCATGTCCACCACCCGGTACAGGACCATGACCGGGCTGGTAAGCGGGGCCGTGATCGCCTGGAGCCGGTGCCTGACTTCCTCGGTGGCGGGACAGCCACGACGGTGCACTGTGACCAGGAAGTTCTGGGCAGAGAAACAGTGCATCTCGACCAGGTGGTCCCCGTGGCCGGGCCCGAACACGACCAAAAAGGCGAAATCGTCGTACGAGTCGAGTTTTGCCCGTTGCCCGAACTGGGCGGCGTCCTCGAGCGCGAGCGGGTGGAAGTGGAAAGAATCCCGGAGCAGCGCGAACTCGGGGCTGTCCTCGCCCTTGAGCCTCAGGTCGAGCCAGAACGGCTCCGAGGACGCCAGCAAGTCCTCAACCGTTTTTCCGGTCGGCTCGATTTCTTTGCCGTCCAGCGTCATTAAGTGGCCGTTCATGGGCTCATTCTCGCCCAGCGTGCTGGAGACTGCACATACGCGCCCGTCCCGGGGGCGGGCGTTCCCGCGGGTGGGACCGGAAGCTGGCGTTAGCGTCCCCCCTTGTTCGGACGCTACCACCACATAAAGTGGTGGCTCATGCGCCATGTGCATGATTCCTTAGAGCCAGGGCGCCACCCACTGGTTGAGGCGAGGGAGACCGTGGCCGGCCTAAAGCCGGCAAACGGGCCGGCCGGGGCTGGACCCGGCGTGCAGGCAATCCTGACCCTGCAGCGCTTGGCAGGAAACCGGGCAGTAACCCTCTGCTGAAGAGCGGCGTGGCGCCGGCGCGCCCGCTAAGCCCAATTCCCGGCGGAGGGGGGGCGGCGTCCTTGGAGCATCCAGCGCCTCAAGAATGAGGCAGCCAACTATTTGTATAAAAACCGGGAAAAGCAGGAGATAATCAAGTTCTTCGATAAGTTAGAGATCGGAGAGCCGCGAACCAAAAAGCGTATCGCCAACGTGTTGACCGCCGACAATGTCGGAAACTACGTGAAGACGACGGCGAACCGGCAAACCTGGAACAAAACCTCTCCCGGGAAAAAAGCACCGACGGGGACCGCATTTTCGGCCCATTCAGGGGGAAAATGCCTACTGAGTCGAAGCCGATGGAGGCTATTGTCACCGCCGCGATGACCTCAGACCTGATGAAAGGGGTGGCGGGAGGGTTGGCGTACGTCCGGGAAGCCGAGGGCGCCATCAAAAAGGGCAAGTCGTACAAGGACGTCTTTTCAGGTGGTAAGAGCACGGTAGCTTAGCCGTCTCCGCCGGTTCGGCAAACAGAGTCGGCTGCCAAGCCGGAGCCACCGACAGCCGACCGTCGATGCCGAGCAGCTGTCGAAGCCAGCGGTATCTCCCAGAGCATCGGCGAGCATGGCGCCCGACCCGGCAACATCGT
>DATJUH010000134.1:0-19356 GCA_035502515.1 Acidimicrobiales bacterium | reverse complement strand
TCGGCCCATGTCGAGATCGGGGCCAACCCGCGTCCGGTGGCGCGCTCCGTGGCTTTCGGGCTGGTGGCGCGCGAAGGCAACCTGGCGGCCACGGGCCGGTTCTACGTCTCCCTGGCGCCGCTCCTGCCGCCCTCGGTCCTGGCTGCCTACGCCAGCCCGAGCGCGCTCGGCCCGAGCGGGGGCATGGTGACCGTTACAGGCCGGGTGAAAAACGCCCGTTCCTGCCAGTTGGAGCTGCTGTCGCGCCAGTCGTTCCCCGTGGTCTATTCCCACGACGCCACCACCGCCTGCCGCAACGGGGCCTTCTCGGCCCATGTCGAGATCGGGGCCAACCCGAGCCCGGTGGCGCGCACCGTGGCGTTCGCGCTGGTGGCAAGCGACGGGAGCCTCTCGGCCATCGGGCCGTTCTACGTGTCGCTGGCCCTGCGTCCCTCATCCCTCCCTCCCCCACCTCCGCCCCCACTGCCCAGCCGGTACGCGCCAGGGTCAAACGGTTATGACGTCTCCTGGCCCCAGTGCCAGGCACCGGGCTCGGCGCTCATCAAATCCCTGCCCAACGCGCCCGCCTTCGCCGTGGTGGGCATAAACGACGGGACCATCGGCGGTTTCAACAGCTGCTTCGCCGCGGAGGCGGCGTGGGCCGGCCAGGGGTTGTCGGTGTACATCGTCCTCCAACCCGCGCCATCGGCCAGCCGGGCGGCGTTTGAAACGTCAGGGCCGAAGGCGTCCTGCGCCGGCACCAACCAACAGTGCGCGGCTTACAACTGGGGCTACAACTACGCCGAGGCTGACCTGGCCTTCGCCCGCGCCCAAGGTGTCCAGCCTCAGATCTGGTGGCTCGACGTAGAAACAGCCGAGGGATGGGCGACCTCGGGGGCGGCGCAACCGGTCAACGCGGCTGTTGTCCAGGGCGCCCTCGACGCCCTCACGGGCGCCGGCAAGACGGCCGGGATCTACTGCACCTGGTACCAGTGGGGCGAGATAACGGGCTCGTACGCGCCACCGGCTCCGGTGCCCATATGGGTGGCCGGCGCCACCAGCCTCGGCGACGGCTACTACAGCGCCCAGTCGTACTGCCAGCGGGCGCTGTCGGCCGGCGACCCCGCCACACTTGCCTCCGCGGACATCGGCTTCGCCGGCGGCACCCCCTGGCTCGTTCAGTACGCGTATACCCCTGGCCCGGTGCCCGTCGATAACGACTACGCCTGCGGATAGGGGCCGGCGCTTTCGAGGCGTACTGAGGGGACGGGTCGACAGAGCCCGTGTACCGGTCGCGCAATCAGTCGACCGTTCCCGGCGTCTTCAATAGTCTAGATAGGCCGAGGGCTAGGGGAAGCCGGGACGGTTGGTGTCGAGCAAAGTGAACGATGAGGACAGAGCTTTCCTCGACGCCGCGCTCCCACACCTGGATGTCGTCTATCGGGTGGCGCGTTATGCGAGCAAGGACCATCACCGGGCTGAGGACCTCGTCCAGGAGACCTACCTGCGGGCGTACGCCGCCTTCGGGGCTCATCGGGGCGACAGCACCAAGGCGTGGCTCGTCACCATCTGCCTCAACCTGGCTCGCAGCGAGGGCCGGCGCCGGGCACGGCGGCCGGCGGAAACGCCCCTGCCTCCGTTCCAAGACCATGAGGCGCCCGGAGTGAGCGTCCCCGAGGAAGCGCTGGCCAATATCGACCGGGGCTCGGTCAGCCGGGCGCTGTCCAGGCTCCCCGAAGACCAGCGGTTGGCCATCGTCCTCATGGACCTGGCCGGCCACAGCGCGTCAGAGGTGGCTGACATGCTCGGCTGCCCCCGGAACACCGTCTTGTCGCGTGTTCATCGCGGCCACAAGCGCCTGGCATCGTTGCTGGTCGAGGAGGACGTCACCCGGTGAGCTGCAGCGAAGACGGCGTGGTCGCCTTTTTGGCCGGGGAACTGTCCGAGGCGGACGAGCGCGCCTTTGACGAGCACCTCCTTCACTGCGAAGAGTGCTGGCAGGCCGTCCACGCCGACCGGGCCGCTCGCTTCGCACTGGAGAAGTTGCGTCAGCCGGCCCCGGCCGGGCTACAGGACAGGGTGACGCTGGCCGTCGCTATCGCCGGGGCAGACGCCCCCAGGCGGGCCGCGTCCAGCGGCCGGTTGGCCACCCTCCCGGTACGCAGAGCAGGCCAACGACCGGTGGCGCGGCTGGTAGCCGCAGCCGGGTTCCTCATTGCATTGGCGGCGGGCACTATTGCCTGGGCCGGGACCAAGGGCCAGCCGGCAGATCCTCCTCAAGTGGCCGCCGTCGCCGCCATGATGACCCCCGGCTCGTCCCCGGCAAAGGCGCTCCAGGCCGGAGAGCACATGGTCATCGCCGGCCAGGAACTGGCCGTCCGCGCCTACTTGATGGACGGCCGCGAAACCATCGTGGCCACGTCGGCCCGGCCGTTTTCCGTCCCTCCGACCTCGCACGTGCTGTCAGGGCCGTCACCCAAGGCATGGATGGCGACAAAGGGCCGGCTCTCCATGTACGGGGTCAACCGTTCGGGGGGCAAGCAATCGATGTTCCTGGTATCGGTCATGCCGATGGCCGAGCTGCCCGGGGTGGCGGCGCACCTGGGCCTCATTTGATACGCCGCCTTTTCACCTGCCCGTTTTTGATGGCGAGCCGGGCCCGGGTGCGCATGCAATCAGTCTCGAGCGGGCGGCGTCTGTACCCGTATGAGTGCGCCCCCTCCCCCTCTCCCGATGGCCGACGGCGCCGACGGTGGCACACCGGGCGCCAGTGACCCGAGAAAACCTCTGGGACGCCGGCTATTTTTGGGCCTCCTCGGCGCCGGTGCGCTCGGGACCGTTTTTGGCCAGCAAGTGCAGGGCTTCGTGGGGTCTCTATTGCAGCCGCTCACGAACTCGAGCGGCGGGGGAATAGCCGACCTGATCCCGGGCGCCAACAGGTTCCGCTACTACACCGTCACCGGCAGTTATCCAGTAATACGAAAAGAGGACTATTCACTTTCTGTGGGTGGCCTGGTCCACCGGCCACTAAAGCTCTCATATCGGGAACTGCTCGCCCTGCCGCGCACCGAGTTAGTACGCGATTTCCAGTGCGTCACCGGATGGCGGGTCCCCAATGTCCACTGGGCCGGAGTGCAGCTGGGCCACATCGTCGACCTGGCCGAGCCGGCGGCCGGTGCAGAGGCCGTCGAGTTCACGTCCTACGACGGGGTGTACACGGAGAGCCTGACTCTGACAGAGGCGCACCGAAGCGACGTACTCGTCGCCTACGAGATGCTGGGGGCACCAGTCACAGCTGACCACGGCGGACCGGTCCGCCTGTACGTCGCGCCCATGTACGGTTACAAATCCGCCAAGTGGCTGAAGTCGGTTTCATTGGTGAAAAAAGCGGTCCCGGGTTTTTGGGAACAGCAAGGTTATGACATACAAGCCTGGGTCGGGGACTCCAACGGTCGCCATGATGCGCCCATCGACTGAACCGCAGGAACGGATAGGGTCGCGCCCGAGCGGCGAGGCCCCCGGACCAGGGCGTCGAGCCCGGTTCGACCGCACCGAGCGGGCCGTGCACTGGACGACGGCGGCGTTGGTGCTGGCCCTGGTGGCCTCGGGAGCTATCCTTTATGTCCCGTCGCTCAGTGTGGCCGTGGGCCGTCGCCTCGTCATCGAGGACACCCACATTTACATCGGGCTCGCCCTTTTCGCGCCGATTTTGATCGCGGTTGTCGGCCGCTGGGGTGCGAAGCTGCGGGCCGACCTGGCCGAGATGAGCGGCTTCACGGCTGATGAAGTCGGCTGGTTGAAAAGCCTTGGTCGTCGGGGCCGAAGCTCGATCGGGAAGTTCAACCCGGGGCAAAAGCTCAATACCAGTGCCATCGGTGGCCTGCTGGCGGTCCTTTTCGTCACTGGCCTCATCCTCAGGTGGGGCAACTTCCTGCCTGTGTGGGTTCGCACGGGCGCCACCTTCGTGCACGATGTCTTCGCTTTCGTCCTGGTGGCAGTGGTCATCGGCCACATCGGCTTCGCCCTCACTCACCCGCCCGCTTTGCGCAGCATGGTTACCGGCTGGGTCCCCGAGCGCTGGGCGCGTCGCCATGCTCCGGCGTGGCCGGTCCCGCCTACGACCACGGAGACAGCTCCGAGGCCGCCGGTCTGAGTTACCAGGCTCCCCGTTCCCAAATATAAAGGAGAAAACAATGCATTCTAGAAAGCTCTTCCGGGCCGTCCCGTTCGCTCTGGCGCTCGGGCTCTCCAGCGCGGCCGCGGTGGCGGCCGCTCCCGCCAGCCAAGCAGAGGTGGCCAACACGGCCATGCACGTGACCAAGGCAGGCACATTCGAGAAAGCCATTTCGAGCACCTCGTTCAAGATGACGGTGGGCATGAAATCCTACGAAGTGAAGACCGACTCCATGACCCACCTAACGGCCGACGGAAAAAACGTAAAGCTGGCCTCACTGAAGAAGGGTGACCACGTCACCGTGAAGGGCGAGCTCGAGATGGGGTCGATTGTGGCCACCAGCGTGGTGGCCCAACCTCACATGTCTTCGACCGGGGATGCAGCCGACTGAGTGGTCGACGGCACAAGGTCGCGAAACAGGTGCCTCAACTAAAATAGAGGTGCGGGAGGTTATGCCGCCCCCCTCCTGCGCCACGTTGGAGGCCGCCTCAAGTGCAAGTTGCGCCGCCAGGGCCCACGGGCCTCGTCGGTCGTCGGGCTGAACTCGCGGCCCTCTCGGCTGCGGCCAAGGCGGCGGCCGATTACCGGCCTGTGGTGGTCTGGATCGAAGGCGATGCGGGTTCTGGAAAGACGTCCTTGCTACGCCACGCCCTGGGTAGCTTGCCGCAGGGGTTCCCCGTTGTGACCGCCGAGGCGGACGAGTTCGCTTCCGATATCTCGTTCAACCTTCTCGAGCAGTTGGGGGTGCGGCAGGCCACCGCTGTCTTTCCCGCCGGCCTCGAGTTGCTCGAGTACTTGGGCCGGCTGCAGTTATCAGGACCGGTCGTAGTAGCCGTCGAGGACCTCCACTGGGCCGACCCGGAGTCGCGCGGCGCTCTGTTAGTGGCAGCCCGCCGGCTCAGCCACGACAGGGTATTGATGGTTGTTACCAGCCGTCCCGAACCAGCCCCGGACGATGGCTGGGGGCGGCTCCGCCTCGACCCGAGCCGTTGCCTGGTCATCCCTATGACACGGCTCTCGCTCGCAGAGGTCTCCGAAATGGCCCGAAACAGCGGGGTTGGCCTCTCACCCGCCGCCGCGGAGCGGCTGTACCGGCACACCGGGGGCCATCCTTTGTATACCCGCACCCTCCTTAGCGAGTTCTCGCCCGCGCAGCTGGCCAGGTCCGACGGGAGCCTGCCTGTGCCCCGTTCGTTGGCCTCGGCCACCGTTGCCCGCCTGGCTGAGCTTCCCCAAGGTGCCCGCAGCCTGGCCGCCGCCCTCGCCGTGCTCAACCACGGCGCCCCTCTCCAGGTCGTGGCCCGGGTGGGCGGGGTCACCGAGCCCTCCCGGGCTCTGGACAGCCTGGTTTCCACTGGTTTTGTGACCTGGCAGGCGGGCAACGGCCAAGGCCTCCTGGACTTCTCGCACCCGATTTACCGGGCTGCCGTCTATAGCGACTTGGCCCCCAGCCGGCGCCAGGAGTTGCACCGTGCTGCGGCGGAAGTGACGGGTGGCCAGGCTCTGGCGCACAGGGTGGCGGCCGCCGATACAGCCGACGACGCATTGGCCAACGAGGTCGAGGCGATGGCGGCGTACGAGGCCCGCGCCCACCATTTCGGTACTGCGGCTGCGCACCTGTTGTCCGCGTCACAGCTGAGCTCGGAGCCGCACCAGGCAGAGGCAAGGCTACTGCGCGCCGCCCGGCTGCTCCTGGCGGCCGGCCAGACCGCTCAAGTCAGTGCCCTCCGGCCCCGGCTCGAGGAGTGCCCCCCGGGGCCCGACCGCAGCCTGGTGCTCGGGATGATGGCGTGGGACCAAGGAGAGCCCCGCCTGGCTGAAAAACTTCTGGCCGACGCGGCCGGGTTGGGGGGCAACAGGCCGCTCGGGCCCGGTCACCGGGCAGAAACGGCCACCGCGGCCGACGCGTTGGCGCAGCTCTCAGTGGTTTACGTCGCGCAGGTGAGGGCCCACGAAGCCGTGGACGCGGCTTCCGCCGTCCTCGCCTACGAGCAGGTCGAGCCGAGCGTGGAACGGACGGCCACGATGTCAGCGGCGTACGGGACGGCCATGTTGTTCGGCGCCCCGGCCGGGCTCGGGCGTCTGGCCGGCCGGCTGCCCGCCGATCCCGAGCGGGCCGAGGCGGCGGACGTCGACCTGGTCATCACCAGAGGCACGCTGCACCGCTACGCCGGCAACCTGGGGCCCGGGATAACCGACTTGCGAGCCGCCGTGCGGTTGGCCCGTCACGTGGCCACGACGCAACTGCCCCGCGCTCACCTTCACCTCTCGCAGCTCCTGGCCGACGCCGGCGAATGGGACGAGGCGCTGGTCCATGGCCGAGTGGCGCTGTCGCTGCTGTCAGACGAGCGCCGTACATGGGTCGAAGCCCAGGTCCACGCCACGCTGTCGCGGCTGTTGGCATCGAGGGGCCAGTGGGCGGAAGCCGAAGCACAGCTCGCCGCCGCTCAAACCGCGGCCAGGGAACTCGGCACGCCCGAGGCCCTGGGGACGGCCATGCTGGCCAAGGCCGCCCTGGCCCGGGTCAGGAACGAGCCGGAGAAAGTCGTCGAGGCGCTCCGGACCCAGGCCGACAGCGAGGACTACGGCTGGTCCAAGATCAGTTCGCTCGTGTGGACGCCACAGTTCATAGCCGCTCTGCTGGACCTCGGCCAGGTCGAGGTGGCCCGCGTCCAGCTGTCGCGCTTCCGCCAAGCGGCCGCGGAACGGGGCCTCAACCTCTCGGCTCGGATCATGGCGTTGCAGGCGTACCTGAGCGCCACCGAAGCGAGACCGGAACAGGCCGTGGCCCAGTACCGCCAATCCATCGAGCTAATCGGCCCTGATGTCCCGCTGGTGGACCATGCGATGATCCACTACGGCTTCGGCTGTTTGCTCCAAGCCCGGGGAGAGCGACGCGAGGCGGTGGACCAGTTTCGGGAGGCGTACGACCTCCTCGTGTCCGTCGGGGCGGCGCCTTACGTCCAGCGGGTCGAAGAGGCCCTGGCCCAAAGTGGGATCGGTGCACCCACCGCCGCCCGGCGGTCGCCCTTGGACCTGACCGACCGCGAAGGAGATGTGGCCTCCCTGGTGGCCAAGGGCCTCAGCAACCGCGAGATAGCCGGACAGCTCTATGTGAGCGTGCACACGGTCGAGTACCACCTGCGTAACGTGTTCGCCAAGCTCGGGATCAGTTCGAGGCGCGAGTTGCGGGGAGTTTTCGCGGCCCAGTGAGCCCGGTTAGCCTTAGCCGCACTCCACCTATCGCCAGCCGAGGGCGTCAGACAAACGCGCCGGCACCGGGAAACGCATGCTCCTGGGTTTCCCGGCACAGACGTCTTGTAGGGTCACGGGTTTTCGCCGTACCGACCGGCGGGGGCGAGGGGGGCGGTCCTTACAGGGCCCTGATGCCGGCTACGACGTGAAGGGCCTGCGGCAGGGTAAGGCGGGATGTGTCGATGAACATTTGAGTTTGTTTTCTCGGGCTGGTGCCGAACTGGTACGGCTGGGCCCACTGGAGGACGTAGCCGCTCTTGACGCCGGCGGCAGTGGTGCAGTATTTCAGCTCCGCCGGGCTGCAATAGACCGACACCCGGACCTTGACGTGGCCGTTGGGGATCCCCACGTTCCAGACGCCAACCTGCCAGGACGTGCCGGGGTTGTTGCAAACTGCGGGGTAACCCTCGGCGACGGAGAAGCCTGGCAGCTTGCCCAAGTTCGATTCGGGCGTGTAAGCCTTGCCATAAGTGGCATAGACGGACTCGTCTTTGCCGGTGCCGCACGAGAGCAGTTTGAAGCTGCTCATGGGGAGCCCGAGGATGGTCTTGGGCTGGTAAACGGCGTAGTTGAGGCCGACCTGGGCGTTATCGTACGGGTTCGGGCTGCCCATGGCAGAGGCGGGGACGGCGAGGGCGGCCAGCACTGCACCAGCACCTGTTGCGGCCACCGCCACCCGCGTCAGCGCTCCGCCCCGCCGCCACCACGGCTGGCGTGGCGTGACATACGTCTCCTGGGTGAGGCCGGCGTCGAAGCCGGCGCTCTCGTTCTTACGGTCGTGGCTCCCGAAGTTGAACATTTTCGTTTTCCTTTCAGCAGTTGGGGTTTTGTGGCATTCCAGGCTCGGCCCGCCGTGCTGCCGTCCGGCAAGGGGGCGTTGCTCGCGGTAATGCGGGCACCGGACCGCCCTGGCTGGCCTACCTGTTGTATTGCCTCGCTCGAGGGCACCACTCCGCTGTGGTCACGGTACCCACGCTTCTAAATGTCCCCTTTTTGTGCCCTGGCCGCCCTACGGAAAACCCCTAGTTGCGCCCCGGGGCCCGGTGACGGTGGTCACTCGGCCGTCCCATCGGTCGGGTGCGCTCGGCGGCCCCCGCCCGGGCAGACCTGTTTTCCGGGTGCGATGGAGTGAAGACGCGGCTGGATTTTTCAGGTAATCCTCAAACGCCGGTCTCGGCCTGCAGGACGCCGCTTTTTACTGCCTTCAGGAATACGTCGTAGTCACGTTCGTTCTGGTCGGCGTAGGCAACGGCGAAATTGCACATCGCCGTGTCGAAAGTCGGGCTGGCCCCCAGGTAGGAGGATATGGCTATCCGGTCGCCCGAGCGGGCGTGGGCCCGTGCCAGCGTCCAGCCACAGATGCGGCCATAGACGGCCAGGGTGGCCGGGGTCAGGGTGGACGGCTCGACCCCAACCTTGCCGTCCCACAGTTGGCGAATGTAGAAGTCGCGTTGGCGGCCGTCGAGCCCTACGGTGCGCAGCCAGCCCAGCGTTATGTCACTGGCAGCCTGCATGAGGCGCTGGCCTTCGACCACCCGCTGGCCCTGGTTGGATATCTTGCTCTTGCCACAGAAGGGGGCGAGCACCGAGTCTTGGGCCTCTTTGACCTGGAGGAATATCGGGTCAGCATCACGCCGGCCCATCAACAGCAGGACGAAGCAGCGAGTCCCGACGCTGCCTACCCCCACCACCTTCCTCGCCATGTCCACGATCCGGTACTGCTCGAGCAAGTGACGCCGGTCGGGCTGGAGCGTGCGCCGGTAGGCCCGGAACAGCTTGTGCAACTCGTCCTGGAACCTGGGGAGCACCTCCGGCTCGATCAGGTCCCGGAGCGGCACGATAAGGGGTGGGTCGGCGGAGATTATCGGCTGCCCGTCCAGGAGCCGGGTGAGCTTGGTGAACGCCTTCATGCTGTCTTTCGAACGCGCCTTGGCCAGGGTGGCCTCCAGGTTTGGCGCCTCTTTCGTCCCCACCTCGGCCCGCACCAGGGCCACCAGGGACTCACCGTCCAGATGGGCATACCACACTCCCAGCTCCGTAAGGGCGGCGAACTCGCGCATCGCCTCGCGGTATTGGCGGACGGTCGCCTCGACCGCGTTGCGGCGGTCGGGCGCTTTCAACTGGCCGTCCCGGCCGGCCACCTCGATACTGGCGGCGAGACGTTTCACGTCCCATTCCCACGGCCCCGGCAAGGTCTCGTCGAAGTCGTTCACGTCGAACAGCATCGAGCGTTCAGGCGAAGTGAAGCCGCCGAAGTTGAGCAGGTGGGCATCCCCGCAGCACTGCACCCTGAAGCCCGAAGAAGGCGTGGCGGCCAGGTCGGCGGCCATGATCGCCGCCGCCCCTCGGTAGAACGTGAACGGCGAGACCATCATCCGCCCGTGACGGATGGGCACCAGGTCCGGCTCCCTGGTAGTGGCCTGCTCGGCGATGATGTCGACGGGGCTTCGGCGCCCGGCCGGCGCCGCCCAGGAGGCGTGAAGCGTGCGCGGCACAGCCACCCGGGCCGTCTTGCCCTGACGCCCGGCCTCCGCGGAACTTATGTGGTCGACTCGTTTCTCCAGTGAACGGTCGACCTTCATGCCACCGACCTCGCTCACCTGGGGCGTGAACGCCTTAGAGGTGGCCTTGTTGACGTGCGCCGCTTTACCGTCCGTGGTCCCTCGCGGTCGTCCCACGTTCTTGGTCGGTACCGTAGTTGCCACTTGTTTCTCCTCCCGTGAAATCAATCCAAGCGGGCTCGTAAACTCGGCGGCCGATTAACAAAGCGCCGCTCTCGCTGGCGGCGCGCTCCTCCCTCTAAGTAGCGCGCGCCACCAATCCCACAGCAACCACGGCCAGTGGGCCGTCCAGAGCACACCAAATCATAAGAATACACCGCAGTCGTAGCGGCCGGGCTCGTTTCGAGACGAGGAGATATACCATGGCGTCGGCCGTAATCCCTTGATAGCACCAGGTGTTCGTCGGTGTTGCCGGCGTTCTTTCTGATGCGACGGGCAGTATTTGCCTTGCTGCGCCGTCCCGAGCGTGAACCGACGGACACCGTGCTCGCGCCGCATACGCAGGGCGGCCGGTAGCTCGGGGATGCGGCGGCACGGAAGTATTACTGCCGCCTCGCCGCCCTACCAGACCGCCTCCACCCCTGGTTTCCTCCGGAGGCGCATGGACCGGTTAGCGTTCTTCTGATTGCTGATGTACAGGAGGGCCGGCGATTAGCGAGCCACGGGACGTGCAGACGAGCGAGCAACGCGAGGAGAGCCCATCGGCGTTGCCCGGGTGGGACCGTCCAGTACGCGTTTCACCTGGCCCTCAACTGCCCGAGTCTGCGGCCTACCGCTTGAAACGGCGGCTCCTGGGCCCCCCGCTCATCAGCGAGCAGCTGACCACTCAGCGGCTAGGGAAGCCAACCGCGCTGGCGGTGCTCTCGTCGGACGTCATGTCCTCCTCGGCGTACGCCACAGAGCAAATCCTGCGCATATTGGTACCGGTTGGCGGGTTGGCGGCGTTCGGGCTGGTGACGCCCATCACCCTGGTGATCCTGGCCGTCCTGGCCGTGGTCACGGCCTGCTACCGGCAAGTGGTCAAGTCATACCCCAAAGCGGGTGGCTCATACGTCGTGAGCAGGGACAACTTCGGCCCGAACGTGGCTCAGATCGCCGGAGCAGCCCTGCTGATCAGCTATACGATCACCGTGGCCGTATCGGTAGCGGCAGGCACCGACGCCATAATTTCGGCGGTGCCCAGCCTCGATGGGGCCGCCGTACCCATGTCGGTGGCGTTCGTCGTACTCATTGCGTGGGGGAACCTGCGGGGCCTTCGGGAGGCGGGCCGGCTGTTCGCCATCCCCACTTATTTCTTCATCGCCAACATGGCCATCCTCATAATTGCCGGGCTGGCCCGGGCCGCCTTCGGGGACCTGGGCCACGTCCCCACGGCAACCGGCCAGATCGCCTTCGGCCATGAGGGCGGCGGGCTCCTGCTCGGGGTCTCGCTCTTTTACGTGGCGCGCGCCTTTGCCAACGGCGGGTCGGCCATGACCGGGACGGAGGCCATCTCGAACGGCGTGAGCGTTTTCCGCAAACCGCAGGCCGCCAACGCGCGCACAACTTTGGTGATAATGAGCACCATTTTGGGGTGTATGTTCCTGGGTGTATCGGTACTGGCCGCCGTGGCCCACGCCCGGCCCTTCGGATCAGGGACGCCCACCGTGGT
Source organism: Acidimicrobiales bacterium (assembly GCA_035502515.1). Taxonomy (GTDB): domain Bacteria; phylum Actinomycetota; class Acidimicrobiia; order Acidimicrobiales; family Palsa-688; genus Fen-671. The sequence continues at coordinate 7,736 of DATJUH010000134.1, read as the reverse complement.
ATCCGAAATAGGCAAGCTGGTGTACGGGAACGGTGCCGCCGGTGCGGTCCTCTACGGCTGTCTACAGGCAGCCACCGCGCTCATCTTGATCCTGGCCGCCAACACCAGCTTTACGGGGTTCCCGTTCCTGGTCAGTTTCGTGGCCGAAGACTCGTTCCTGCCGAGGCCTCTGACCGTGCGTGGCCACCGGCTGGTGTTCTCTAACGGGATCATCGTGCTGGCCGTCGCGTCCATCGCTCTTCTCCTCGTGACCCGGGCCCGAGTTTCCTCGTTGATCCCCCTTTACGCCATAGGCGTGTTCACGGGCTTCACGATGGCCGGCTTGGGCATGACCCGTCACCACTTGACCCACAGGGAACCGGGATGGAAGCGCAATGTCGCCATCAATGCCAGTGCGGCAGCTGTGTGCCTGTTGGTCGTGCTCATCTTCGCCATCACGGAGTTCACCCGGGGGGCTTGGGTCGTCGTCGTGGCCCTACCGATCCTGATCTACGGACTGGTGAAGACCAACGCCCAGTACCGGGCGGAAGACGCCATCCTCGACGAGGGCGTCGCTTTAGTAGCGTGCGAAGCCCCGGTGCTCCGCCGCCACACCGCCATAGTGCTGGTCGACCGCATCGACCTGGCCACAGCGCGCGCCATTCAGTACGCCCGCAATTTGAACCCTGACGAGCTCTACGCCGTCCACTTCAATGTCGACAACCGGCGGGCGGAAGCCGTAATGCGCCGTTGGCGTGACCTGGGCCTGTCCAAGCTGCCCCTGGAAGTGATCGAAGTGGCGGACCGTCGCCTTGGCCGCGCCGCCCTCGAGATGGCCACCAAGGCGGCCGGTGACGGGCAAACGGAAGTGAGCGTGCTGATCCCGACCCGTAGCTACCGTCGCAGCTGGGCTCTGCTGCTGCACGGAAAGAACGCCGACCGCCTGGTCCGTGTGCTCGGGCACGTGCCCCATATCAATGCCACCCTGGTGCCGTTCAACGTGGCGGACCTGGCGGAAAGCCAGCGGGCTTTGGCGTCTTCCGATTTAGCCTTCGATGGCGGCAACCGACGGCCGTCCTCGGCCAAAGGTGGCCAGCAACGCTTCACTGCTGTGCCCGGCGCCACCCCGATCGCCGGTCTGCGGTTCCGCCACCGCGCCAGGGTTGCCGGGCGCCTGCACTCAGTCCGGATCCAGCCGTGGGCGGACGTGCCCACGCTCGAGGCCACCCTGACCGACGCCAGCGGCGGGGAGATCCTGGTGGTCTTCTTGGGACGACGGGAGATCCCGGGCATCCGTACCGGCACGCAATTAGTGGCGGAGGGTATGGTCGGCGACATGCGCGGCCGGTTGGCGATGCTCAACCCGGACTACGAGCTTCTATCAGTGCCCGAAGCGGAGTCGGATACGAGCGCCTAACGGACCAAGCGCAGCCGGCGGGCTCGTCCAGGTGGCGGCGGCGGCAACGATGAGCTGGCGGCCAGCGCCGCTCCGGCCTGCTCGGCTAGGCCGACTGCAGCGAGCAGGCGGTCGGGGGACGGAGGGGAACCAGACGACAGGTGCAGGTGGTACCGGCCCACGACTTCCGGCCCGGCCCACACTGGCAAGTCGATCTCGCTCACCGAAGGCCCATCTGCGGCCCCGGCGAAATTCACCAGGCTCCCGTCGCGGGCCAAATAAGGACGGCCCGCCGGTGGTGGGCCGTACTCAAAATCACAATCAGCCAGCCCCAGCCGGCTCACGAGTTCGCCGGCCAGGGCCTCGACCACCATGGAGGCGTCTTCGGCCATCAGGCGGGCCGCGCTGCTCATGACGATGAAGTCCCCTTGCCGCCGGGCCGCAATGAGCCGGTACGTGCGGAGCCGCACGCATACTTCGCCGACCAAAAGGCCTACGGCCACCAACACCAGCGTCGTAACCACATCTCTGCCTCGGGAAATATAGAGCTGCCCGTAAGGCGGAGTGTCAAAGAAGTCGAAGGCGGCCGCTCCCACCAGCGACCCGACGACGTACGCCCCTCTCCCCCCGATCATGGCCGCCAGACCAACGCACACGACCAGCAAAAGCGCCACGTCAGTATTCGGGAGGTCGTTCCGTAACGGGACCCAGGCGGCGGCGACGGCAACCGGGATCAAGCCTGCAGCCAGGGCAATAGGCGATCGGCGGGGAACACGAGAGGCACTTATAGGCTCAATCGTAGGATCGCTCGTAGACAGGCGAGACTCGGTACTCAGGCGTGCCGGGACGCTAGAGAAGCGGTCCGGGCGCGATGCCGCGGTGGAAGTGGCGCTGCGCAGCGAGGAACACCAGCAGCGGCGGCCCGATGGACAGCCAGCTGGCACCGAGAGCCGCCGTCCCGCCCATTCCCGCGGCGACGAGGACGGGCAGGGTGTAGAGCGACGGGCTGTTCGTCATCACGAGCATGATCACAGAGTCGTTCCAGACCTGCAGCACCGTCAGGACGACCACAGCGACGAGGGTGCTGGCCGCCATCGGGAGGAACAACCTGGTTGCGATACGGGCCGTCGACGCGCCGTCGACCCGCATAGCCTCGACCAGCGGCTGGGGGACGGCGGCAAAAGCGGCACGCAGGAAGAAGGTGGCGAGCGGCACGTCCAGGGAGATATAGATCAGCATCACGCCAAGGAGAGTGTTGTCGAGATGCATCAACACGAGGCCCCGCGCCTGCGGGAACAGCGTAAGCGCTCCCGGGACAGCTATCGCCACCAATACGAGCCCGAATAGCGCTGAGCGGCCGGGGAAACGGCACTGGGCCAGCACGTAGGCGGCGGGCACCGCGAGTAGCAGTGTCCCGGCGACCGTGCCGACGGTCATGATGGCGCTGTTCACGAGCCCGGTCTCGACCTCGGGCCAGGCGACACCGAAGACCGGCCCCAGGGCTCCACCCTGGAGCGCGCTCGTCAAGGGGATCAGCTCGATAACCGCGGCGACGAAAAGCGCTAAGGCAGCCAGCCGGCGCGTCCTGCGCTTGGAGGCGCCGGCCCAGGCGACGAAGGCCGTCACTCCCGACGGCCGGCGCCGGTCTTGGCGTGTTCCGGTGACGATTGTGCCCGGGGGCGCCGCTACCCCGTCCGTGGCCCTCGCCGGGGTGACAGCGAGAGGCCAGGCCGTCCCTACGGCCCGCCTGACCGGCGCCTGAAACGGCACCTTCGGGCGATAGACGAGAGCCAGCGCCATGAGTGCGAGCACGAGCAGCACGAGCCCCGTGGCCGTGGCGAGCGCCTCCGACTCGGCAAACAGGAAAGAGCCGAACGCCAGGTCGCTGGCGTAACTCCCCACGAGCTGGGTAGCGTCGAAGGGGCCACCCTGGGTGAGCAAGTCCACTGATGCGGCCATTTGCGCCTCGGTGAACAGGCGGAAGATCGTGACGAATACGAGCATCGGCCACACCGTCGGGATAACCACGTAGCGCCAATACGCCAGTCCTCGCGCCCCGTCCACTCGGCCGGCCTCGAACAACTGGACGGGAGCGGTGCTGAACGCGGCCAGCATAAGTAGGAAGACCCACGGGGCGCCTTTCCAGATGCCGACGAACACGATCACCCCGAAGCCCAGCCGGGGGTCGAGATCCCAGGTAAGCGGCGTCGTGTCGCCGATCACGTGGTTGAGGGCCCCGTCGAGCCCGCTGGTAGCGCCGAGGAAGCCCGAAAAGAACGTCGCCGTCGACGACCAGGGGATAATGAGCGGGAGCACGAAGAGCGCCGTCAGCGCCGTCCGCCCTCGCCGCACCCGGTAGACGAGCCATGCTCCGCCGGCGCCGAGGACGACTTCGACGGGCACCGTGACACCGACGTAGACGGCCGTGTGGACGAGGGCGGCCCTGGCCAGCGAGTCGGCGAGCACGTCGCCGTAGTAGTGGAACCCGGCGAAGGACACGGGGTGTATGTCGGACCAGTTGAAGAAGCTGCCGACGGCCTGGTCCACGATCGGGCCTACCGAGGCAAACAACAGGAACAGGAAGGGGATGGCGAGCACGGCCAACCACGCGGCGCGAAGCGCCGGCCGGCGCCGCGCCGGCGTCTGTGGCGCGGCGGGTGTCGGCATCCTCAACGGGAGCGCCTGTCCCTCCAAAGGAGCCCGAAGGCCGGCCGGCACCCGGCCAGGCTAACCTTCGTGGTCGGCCGGCGCCGCCACCCACGCCAGGCAATACGATCTTGCCGGCGCGTGAGAATACGTTTGTTCATTCTGCAACTGAGGCTGCGGGAATCTACCGCGGCGTCGGCAAGGTCGGAAGAACTCAACTGAAAGCCACGCCGCCGCCTCCACACCACCAAACGTCCTGCCTCACCAGAAGTTCAGCCGCGGCCAGATCCTCCATTCGGGCTCGCCCGCGCCTGTACGGACCATTGTTGGCCCGAACACCGGGATGAACTGGCCCTCCTACGTCGTGATAGAACCCTCAGTGTCGCCCGCAAGGGGACCTTTTGACAGATCGCATACGAGGAGGATTTCCCGATGGCACTGTTCATGTACCAGGCCGCCTACACCGCCGAATCGGTGGCCGCACAGATCAAAGAACCACAGGACCGCATCGAGGCGGTCAGGCCCGCAGTCGAAGCCATGGGCGCCAAGATCATTGCCGGCGGCTACCCCTTCGGTGAGTACGACGTACTGATCCTCTTCGAGGCTCCGGATGAGACCACGGCGGCGAGCGTGGCGCTGGCCGTGGCCGCCGGTGGCGCCACCAGGGCAGCCGAGACCACCCGGCTGCTGAGCGGCCAGGAGTGGATAGGAGCCTTGCGGAAGGCGGGAGGTTCTCAGTACCGGCCGGCCCGGTAGCCAGCGAGACCGTCGCTTAGACGTGGCGCCTTCGGCGCCAAAGCCACACTCCGAAAAGAGCGACCACGGACAAGGCCAGGACAGGCGCGGCTCTCTTGAACAAGGGCGGGCCGGCTACTTTGACGAGGTCGATCGAGTCGCTTTGCGGGAGCCCGGTTTCGCCGTCCGTGGATGCGTCCACCGCGGGCGCCTCTTTCGGCCCGGTTCCCGGCTCGGGCACAGTTACCCCGTCTACCGGCGACTTGTTGTCCCCATCACCGGCGCCGGTGCCCTCCGGGGCCGGTGGCAACAGGGTCGCCTCGAGGCATTCGACAAACTGGGCCATGAGCTTGTTGCTGACATCAGCCAGAACCCCCCGGCCCAACTGGGCCACCCTGCCACTTATGGCCAGGTCGGTCACTACCGAAACGCGGGTGGGGCCATCTGAAGCGGACAGGTGGGCGGTGATGGTGGCGCTGGCATTGCCTTGGCCCCGAGTGTCCCGGCCCTCGGCGCGCAGAACGGCGCGGTAATTCTCGCCGTCAAGTTCGAGGAACGTCGCTTTTCCCTTGTACTCGGCCGTAATCGGCCCCACCCTCACCTTGACTCGGCCGTGGTACTCGTCTCCGTTCACTTCCCCCAGTTCGGCGCCCGGCATGCAGGGGGCAATCCGTTGCACATCGGTCAGGACCATCCAGGCGTCAAAGACCGGCAGGTTGACTTCGAACTCACTCGTCAGCTCCATCGCGGTGGGATCCTCCTTGGTCAGTAGCGCGGCGGTCGACCGCCGCCGGTCACCAGCCCGGCCAGCGCCTCGAGCGAAGCCAGCGAATGTCCTTCGACGAAGTCGTCGACATAAGGGAGGGCCGCCGCCATCCCCCGGGCCAGTGGAGCGTAGCCCGGCGAAGCTTTGACCGGGTTGGCCCACACGATCTTGAACGCCACCCGTGAGAGACGGGCCATTTCGTTCGCCAGAAGGCCGGGATCGCCCCGGTCCCAGCCATCGGAGAAAACTACGACCACCGCGCCCCGCGCCAAGCCCCGCGTGCCCCACTGGTCGTTGAACTCCCGCAGCGTCGTCCCCAGTCGAGTGCCGCTGGACCAGTCCGGCACCGCCCGCGCCGCCCGGGCCAGAGCGGCGTCCGGGTCGTGCAGCGACATTTCCTTCGTCAGCCGGGTCAACCGGGTGCTCAAGGCAAAGGCCTCCACGTTGGCTCGGCCACTGGCTACCACGTGGAGAAAGCGCATCAACAGCCGCGCATAGGGTTCCATCGACCCGCTGACGTCGCACAAGACCACAATTCGCCGAGGACGTAGTCCGGGTGCCCTCCACGCCCTCGGCACTGGCTCGCCGCCGGCCCGCATGGCCCGCCGTACCGTGCGCGGAAGGTCCAACTGCGCCCGCCCGCGCCCCGCCCGCCGGTACCGCCGCGACCGCCTCATGGGGCCCCCAAAGCGCAGTGCGGCCAAGAGGCGCTGGACTTCAGCCCGCTCTTCTGCCGTGCACAGCGCGAAGTCTTTGGCCCGGAGGACCTCGACGGGGCTGTAACGGAGGCTGAACACGACCCCGTCGCCGCCCTTATCGAAGCGCCCGGCGTTCGGGGCTCCGGGCTCGTCGTCGCCGGCGCCCGTTCCTACCTCCATCGCCGTCGAGGATCTGTCAGTTACCCACATCGGCCGGGCTCGGCCGAGAAAGAAGGCTTCGAAGGCCCGGTCGTAGGCCACCACGTCCTCGGGGCGGGTGATGAGTGTGGCCCGCCCGGCCCAGTAGACGGGCCGTCGATGGGAGAGGCCCACGGCCGACAACGCTTCGGCGTAAACGAGAGACGCGTCCGCCGGCACTTTGACGCCCACCGCCCGCAACAGCCGGGGGAACGCGACGGCCAAACGTTCGGGTTGGGCCAAAAGTTCGGGCTGGGATCGACCAGTCTGGCGGCCCGCCCCGTTCACAAGGCCCACCGTCAACTTGCTCGCTTCGCGGCCGCTTCAACGAGCTGGCGGATCCCCAGCACCCGGGCTCGCTCCGTGTCCTCCCGGTACTTGAGAACGGTGCCAAGGGTCGCTTCCACCGCCGCCTCATCCAACCGTGTGCGGCCCAGCGTCACCAGCGCCTCGGCCCAGTCGAGCGTCTCGGCCACGCCCGGCGGCTTGTACAGGCTCAGTCCCCGGAGTTGCTCGACGGCGGCCGCCACCTCGCGGGCCAATGCCGGCCCCACCCCGGGGAGCCGCAACGAGATGATCTCGACCTCGCGCTCGAAGGTCGGGTGGTCGACCCAGTGATACAGGCAGCGCCGCTTCAACGCGTCGTGAAGGTCCCGGGCCCGGTTCGAAGTTATGACCACGATGGGGTGGGCCCGGGCGCTGAACGTCCCGAGTTCGGGGATGGTAATGGCATATTCCGACAGCACTTCGAGAAGGAAGGCCTCGAAGTCGTCGTCGGCCCGGTCGACCTCGTCGACCAGCAGCACGGGGACCGGGCCGCTCGGGTCGGCGGTGATGGCGGCGAGCAGCGGTCGCCGGACCAGGAACCGCTCGGAATAAAGCTCGTCTTCCACCTCCGCCGGCAGGTCGCCGCCGCCGGCTACAGCCCGCGCCTCGGCTGTCCTGAGATGCAGCAGCTGCCGGGAATAGTCCCACTCGTAGACGGCCTGGGATACGTCGATCCCCTCGTAGCACTGGACGCGCAGCAGCTCTCCGCCGGTCCAGCGGGCCAGCGCCTTTGCCACTTCGGTCTTGCCGACGCCGGCTTCGCCCTCGAGCAACAGCGGGCGGCGCATGACGAGGGCAAGGTAAACCACGGTGGCGAGCCCCTCGTCCGCCAGGTAGCCACACCGCCCAAGTGCCGCCCGCACGTCGTCAGGGGCCCGGCCCGGTACCGGTTTCTCCGCCGGCGCCCCGGCTGGCCCGGCGGTGGGCCCGCCCTGTCGGCCGGTGCCGTCCCCCGGGCCGGACGCGAAGCCGCTCACGCCAGGGCCCGCTC
>DATJUH010000133.1:0-2868 GCA_035502515.1 Acidimicrobiales bacterium | reverse complement strand
CGGCTCAATATCATTCGCCATTTCCTCGACCAGGTCCCCTACGAGCCGCCGAAGCACATGGAGATCACCCTCCCCAAAAGGCAAAAGCCCGGCTCCTACGAGGAAATGGATCTTCGCGTCCGGTACATCCCGACGCCCTTTTGATTTGTCGAAGGCACTCGGCCAGTCCGGCTACTGGAAAGCAGCATGCGAGGAGGAAGGTGATGAAGTCAGGCCGGAGAAAGTTGCGGTGCGAGAGTGCCGCTTCGGCGGAGGCGACCGAGGCACTGTGCACCAACCTCCTGATCGCACTGAGAAGAGCCGGCACCATAGCCAACCTGCGCTCTCAGGCCGGGCCCCTTCGAGAGTCGCGCCACCGCCCTGATAACTGTCAGTGATACAGCAAGGCGCCCCTCACGTCGCGCTGTGGTCACGGCCGTCGAGGGTAAGGCTTTTCACGACACCGAGGGCCAGCCCGCGTTCGCGGCGGCCAACCGACGTCGTGGCGTTCATCCTGAGCGTATTGGGCCTGCTCAGTGTGGTGAAATCCGCCACCCCGCCGTCGGGCTTCTGGCCCGGCCTAGCGACTTTTGCCAACTCTTTGCCCGGGTTCTTCGACGTCGTCTGGCGGGCCGGGCTCTGGGTCATGAGCGGGTGGGCCACGTTCCTGCTGGCGGCCGCGCTGGTGATGAAGAGGCTGGACATCTTCCGGGACCAGGTCCTCGCCCTGGCCGGCTCGGCGGTCGCCATTGAGGTAGTCGGGGCGGCGGCCGGGGGGACGCCCCGGTCTCTGTGGGGTTCTGTCGTGGCCACGGGCCCCCCGCCCGCGGCTGTGTCCGCACGCGTGGCGCTGGTCGTGGCCGCTACCGTGGCGGTGTCACCCTGGTTGGCGCGCCCGTTCAGAGCCTGGGGATGGTGGTTGCTCGGCGCAGGCGCGTGCTCGGAAGCCGTCCTTGGTGTGGCCACGCCCAGCGGGGTGGTGCTGGGGCTCTTGTGCGGAGCCAGCGCCGCCTTCACCGTACGCCTCGTCCTGGGTTCGAGCGGCGGACGTCCCGGGTTGGCTGAGGTGCGGCGTGGCTTACTCCAGCTCGGAGTCCCGGTGGGTTTGCTGTCTGAAGCGGTGGCGCAGGAGGCCGGCGTGTTCTCTCTCGATGCCACGGACGCCGATGGTTCCCCGTTGCGGGTGAAGGTGTACGGCCGCGATGCCTGGGACGCCCAGCTGTTGGCCAAAGCCTGGCGAGCGCTGTGGTACCGGGGGACGGCGACGCTGGCGCTGACGCGGCTTCAGCAGGTTGAGCACGAAGGGTTCATGACGTTGCTCGCCGCCCGTAATGGTGTCCCGACGCAGGACATCGTCCGAGCGGGAAGAACGGCGGACAACGACGCCATAATCGTGATGCGCGTCCGTGGTGTCCCCCTTACGGGCCAGCCGGGAGGCGTCGACGCCGGCACGGTCGGAGAGGTGTGGGACACGGTAGTCGCCCTCGGGACAGCCGGTCTGGTCCACGGTGACCTTCATCCCTTGGCTTTCCGGGAAGACCGCGGCCAGGTCTTGATCAACAGCCTGGCGAGTGCCTCGGTCGCCACCGACCAGGACCACCGTCATATCGACGTGGCCCAGTTGCTGATCGTTTCCGCCCTTTTCCTCGGGCCCGAGCCGGCGCTCGACCTGGCATTTGGCCGGCTTGGCCCCGCCGACCTGGCCGCTGTCGTCCCTTATCTCCAGAAGGCAGCCCTGGGCCCGCAGTTGCGGGTGGCGGCCGCAAAGGAGCACTTCGACGTGGACGGGTTCCGGGCCGAGGCTGCGGCCAGGGCTGAGATCGAATCACCCAAAATGGCCACCATCCGGCGAGTATCCACCAGGGCCCTTGTACAGGCCGGTCTGCTCGCCGCCGCCGCCTACTTCCTGATCAGCACGCTGGCCGGCGTCGACATCAACCAGGTGCTCGACGCCCTCCGGTCCGCATCGCTCCCCGTACTGCTCCTGGCTCTGGTCGTCGGCCAGTTGCCGCGCTTTGCCTACGCCGAATCGACTCGCGCCGCCTGCCCCCGTCCCATCCCTTATGGGCCGCCCGTGTTATTGCAATTCTCGGTGACTTTTATCAGCCTGGTTTTCCCGGGGACAGTGGCGCGAATGGCATTGAACGTCCGTTTTTTCCAGCGGCAGGGCATTCCCCCGGCTTCTGCCGTCTCGATCGGGTTGATCGAGAATTTCGGCGGGTACGTCGTGCAGGTGTTCATAATCGTGGCTGCCCTTGTTTTCGGCTTCGGAGAAATAGATGCCGGCCTTCAAGCATCGGGCCACCGAGATGGCAACTTGCTCCTCGTCTTGGCACTGCTGGTGGCGGCCGTTATCGTTGCCGCGGTGGTCGCAGTGGTTGTCCCCCAGCTGCGCCGCTGGGTGATGGAGCGTATCCGGCCCTCGCTGGTCGATCTCCGGGACACTCTGGCCACGCTTCGCTCACCGAGCAAGGTCATGAGGCTTTTGTTGGCCAATCTGGCCGCGGAGGTGCTCTTTGCCAGCACCCTGGGTTTGGTGCTGGTGGCGTTGGGCTCGTCTCTTCCCCTGGCGACATTGTTGGTCGTCAACGTATTTGTGTCGTTCTTCGCCAGTATGATCCCCATCCCGGGAGGGATAGGCGTCAGCGAAGGTGCATTAATGGTGGGGTTGACGGCAGTCGGTATCGACCAGTCGACCGCATTTGCCGCCGCCATCTGTTACCGGCTGTGCACCTTCTACCTCCCCCCGATATGGGGCTGGTTCGCTTTCCGCCGTCTCGAGCACACCGGGTTACTGTGAGGGAGCTCGTTCTGCCGCGTCCGTCCTTGCGTCTGCGGAGTAGCTGTTGCACCTGGTGAAGGACGATGCGTCTTTGACAAATCTGTGCG
>DATJUH010000132.1:0-20654 GCA_035502515.1 Acidimicrobiales bacterium | reverse complement strand
GCCGGGGAGGCCCGCTTCCAACGCGGGGCGTAACGCTTCGAGGCGGCTCGCCGCCACCAGGTAGCGCGCCCGGCCAGAGTTGGGCGCGCCGGAACTGGCCATGCCAGGTTCGGGAAGGCCGGCTTCGGAGCGGCCAGATTTGGGGCCGCCGGGCAGGGAGGCAGGGGCCTCGAGTACGGCATAGACGATGTCCGGCCCGACGGCCAGCGCCAGGTTGGAGGGCAAGGTCCAGGGCGTAGTGGTCCACACCAGCGCGCGCACCGGCACACCGGCACTCCAGAGGGTCGCGGCCGGGTGGTCCCGGCCGGGCTGCTCCAGCTCGAAGGCGACGGTGACCGCGGGGTCCTGACGGGCACGGTACGAATTGTCCTGGCGGGTCTCGAAATTGGACAACGGCGTCTCGCATTCCCAGCAATAAGGCAGGACCCGGTAACCCTCGTAAAGAAGGCCCTTTTCGTAGAGCTGCCCGAACGCCCACATCACGCTCTCCATATAGGAGAGGTCCATTGTCTTGTAATCGTTGGAGAAATCGACCCAGCGGGCCTGGCGCGTTACGTAGCGCTCCCATTCGTTGGTGTAGCGCAGGACCGAGGCCTGGCAATAATCGTTGAACCGGCTGATGCCATAGCGCTCGATGTCCACCCGCGTGGGCAGCTCCAGCTCTTTCACGGCCTCCATCTCCGCCGGCAGCCCATGACAGTCCCAGCCGAAGCGCCTCTCCACCCGCCAGCCTCGCATCGTCTTGTAGCGGGGTATGGCGTCTTTCACATAACCCGTAAGCAGGTGCCCGTAGTGCGGCAGCCCGTTGGCGAAAGGAGGCCCATCGTAAAACACGTATTCGGGCGCCCCGCTGCGGGCTTTGACCGAGGCTTCGAAAGTACCGTCGTCAGCCCAGTACGCCAGGACCTCGCGCTCTATCTCGGAGAAATCGGGCTTGTCGCCAACGCGAGGGTAAGGCAGTCCGTCACCGGGGTTGGAGCTGCCGGATTTGGAGCTGGCGGATTTGGAGCTGGCGGATTTGGAGCGGGTGGCCACTTCACCATGCTATGGGACAGCCCCCCAGCTGGCTCGGGGCAGCTGTAGGCCGAACTGGTTTGGGCCGAACTGATCCGGGCCGAACTGGTTTGGGCCGAACTGGTTTGGGCGGGCCAGGACTTGCGGGTTCAGAAGCGACTGTCGGTCTGGTTGTACCCGGCTACTTCCTCGTCCGCGTCCTCGTCGTCGTAATCATCGTCTTCGGTGGCCAGGCACCACGAAGCGTGTTCTTTACCCGGCTCCGCGCCGCACTCAGGGCACGGCTCCGCCGTGGTCTCGTCTGTGCTCACAGCACGCTTCAAATCACGCGCTTCTTCGAAGCGCCGATGCCGTCCCTTTTTCACCATGACTCCCGACCCGAGACGTGCCAGTACAAAGGAAAGTTTACCCCCAATCCCGTGAGACACGGTATCACCAGACGGGCGGGCCCGGATGGTCGGCCAACCTCCCGTCATAGCATGGCCTCATGCCGCAAGAGCTCGACGTCGACGCCATGCTCAGCCGTTTCCGGGAACGGGCCCGCGCCGTACGCCAACGGGGGCTACCTCCGCTCGAGGGCCCTGAGCGAAAGCGTTTCATGGACCAGGCCCGGACCGATTACATGGACTACGCCATGATCGGTGACGCTACCGCCACTCTGGAAGGCGGTGTCCTAACTCTGACGATCGACCTGCGCCCGGCGCCCACCCAGGGAGCGAACCCTCCCCTTTCGGGCTCCTAGCTGGCGGCCGGCGGACACCGCTCTTCGAGCAGGAGGCGGCCGTGCCCATCGAGAGCCAGGGAAGCCCGGCCATCGGCCAGCCGCCGTAAGGGCGCTCCAACTAGGCCTGCCCGCCAACCCCGGCCCAGGCGGGCATCTGGTTTGCCGGACAGGAAATCGATCACGTCGGTCCGGGTCGCCAGCAAGGCGGCGTCGACCTCTTCGTCCCGGCTCAGCTGGGCCACCCATGCGGTCGCCAGGGTCACGGCTGGCCGGAGCTCTTTGCTCATTGGCTCGGACTGGGCCAAGCGCAAGTTTTTGGGCGGCATTGCTTTGCCTCTGCCCACAGCGGCCATGATCTCTTCCTCAGCGTTGCCTCTGAGGTGACGGGCATCAATGCCCCGGGTTTCGCGGAGGGCCGCCACGCTGGCGGGAGGCGAATGGGCGATCGATAGCAAGGCCAGGTCGGCCAGCACCATGCGCGGTTGGACGTCGAGGGCTCGGGCCTTCTCTTCTCGCCAGGCCGCCAACTCCTGGGCGATCGCCCTGGACACCCCCTGCAAGTGGCGGTTGTCGCGTAACTTCCACCACGCCTCGTTCGGATCTGTTTGGTTCTGAGGGCGAGCCAGGAGGGCCATGCATTCCTCCTCGGCCCATTCCAGCCGGCCTCTCTCCGCCAGCTGCGCCGAAATGGCGTCCGCCAGGACCAGCAGGTAGGCCACATCGGAGGCGGCGTAGGCGAGCTGAGACTGGGTCAGCGGCCGGCGGCTCCAGTCAGTGAGCCGGTCGCCTTTGCTGAGGCGGACTCGCAGGTAACGCTCGGCCAGGGAGGAAAGCGAGGCGGACCCGTGGCCCAGGAAGCCGGCCGCGATCTGGGTGTCGAACAGTTTCAGAGGCAGTGCGTCACACGCCCGTGCCAGTACCTCCAGATCCTGCGTGGCGGCGTGGGCCACCATGACCGACGGCCCGGCCAACACCCGCGCCAACGGCAGGGGGTCGACCGCCAAAGGGTCGATGAGCGCCACTCGTGCTTGGTCTCGCGGACTGTTCCGCCAGGCCACCTGGACTAACGCCAGGCGAGGCCAGTACGTCCGTTCCCGGTGGAACTCGGTGTCCAGAGCGAATTCGGCCGAACCCTCGAGCCGATCGATGAGCGATGCCAGGCCGTCTTTGGTGGTGACGATCTCCGGGGGCACTTCGGGCACTTCGGGCCCTCCGGTGCCGGGACCCCGCTCGTCCACGCCCTCGCTGGTGCTCAGGTGATGGCCAGCGGCCACCTATTGTGGCTCAGGCTCTGACCACGCTCGAAGCTGAGCGAGGCTGCGAGCCAGCATGCGTGATACCTGCATCTGAGTGGCCCCGATGAGCGTCCCGATCTGAGTTTGCGACCAGCCGGCCACGAAGCGCAGGTTGATCATCATGCGTTCCCGTTCGGACAGACGGGCCAGGAGCGGGTTGAGCAGCAACCGCCCTTCAACCTCGGCCAAGCCCGGGTCCTTCATGCCCAGCTTGCCGGTGACGTAGAGATCGTCGGTGGCGGCGTTGCCGGTGTCCAGCGGCGCGCTGGTGCGCAGGCCTCCGGCGTCAAGCGCCTCGACGACCTCTTCCAGGGAGGCGTCAATGTGCGCCGCAACCTCGGCGATGGTCGGCGACCGGCCGTAGCGTTGCGTCAGCTCGTCGATCGCCTGCTGGGTGCTTATGTACATGTCATGCACCCGCCTTGGCGGCCTCACCCACCAGCCCCGGTCGCGCAGGTGCCGCTTCAGCTCACCCAGGATCGTGGCCGTGGCGAACGTAGTCAACTCGGTGCCCCGGGACAGGTCGAAGCGCTCGACCGCTTTCAACAGGCCTATCAGGGCCACCTGGTTGAGGTCTTCGATATCCTCGCCGCGCTGAGCAAACCTGCTGGCCAGCGAGTACGCCAAACCCTGGTACGCAACGACTATGCCGTTGAGAGCGTCGGGGTCTCGGGTCTCACGGTAAACGACCAGCGCCCGACGGACCTGCTCACGCCGGTCCATGGCCTCGTCGCACCTGGTCGTAGCGGGTGCGGTTGTTGCCACGATCAGAGCTTAGCGGCAACCTGAACAGAGATTAGAGGCACGACCTCCCTATGCCCGGAGCGGGGAACGGCCGAGGACCCGCGAAAGTGGCTTCCTACCTGCGCTTAAAGGAATTGGCGGAAATCTGATCCGTTTGCTCGGTTTTCTCTGGGCGGCCGGGAGAGCGCCGAATCCGGGCTTGTCCACCGCCACGCCGCCGCCGCCGACCGGGCCGCGATGCTCCAGTCTGGCCATCGTAGACCGCCGGCACTTTGGCTCAGTAAGGGCGCAACTGGAGAGAAGAACTGCTCTTGGAGCTACGTTCCCGGGCCCAATAGTAAATTTTCTCCCCAGATGCGGTGGCCACGGCGGCGCGCCGGGCCGCCACGACTGGTACTGGTCCCCTAGAGGCGCCGGCATTTCCGGGCCGGCCCGCTTAGCCCCCGTAGTTGAGCCTGGTGTCCTCCATCCGCAGCACCGGAGCCTCCTCGTCGGGCGCCGAACAGTCGACGACCTCGCCGACGAACAGCGTGTGGTCGCCCAAGGGCAGCTCGTGACGGAGCTCGCATTCGAGCCAGGCTGCGGCCTGGAGGACCACGGGCGCACCGGTCGAGCCGGGACGCACTGCGACCCCTCCGAGCATCCCGGGCTCGGGCCCCTCGACGGCGGGCTTGGTAAAGCCCCTGACGAGTGCCCGGTCTTCCCTCTTCAGGAAACAAAGGCTGAACACGCCGCCCTCGTGGACCAGCTGGTGGGTGAGGGCATCTGCCCGGATGGCGACGGCCAGCAACTTGGGCTCGGTGGCGACCTGTACCACGAGGTTGTGGGTCATCAGGTTGCGCCTTTCGCCCGCCGCGCTCCCTAGCAGGTAAAGGCCGGCCGGCATGCGCCACAGGATGCGCCGGCGCAGACGGTCATAGGTATCGGGGTCGGCGCCGGCCGGGAACGGCCCTACGAGCTGACCAGGCACAGGTCCCCGCCGGTAAATCCTGCGGTGTCAGATGCTTCGGGGCCAGACGCTTCGGCGCCAGACGCTTCGGGGCCAACTGCTCCGGAGCGGGGCCCGCCAGCGCCAGCGCCTTCAGCACCGGTCATGGCTTCCCGCCCTCGTGCTGGCTCTTGTCCCAATCCGGGTCCAACTGTTTAAGGAACAGCGCGCACCGTTGCTCCTCGTCCTCCTCCCCGATCTCCCCCGCTCGCCGGCGGAGCGCGTCGAGGCTGCGGAGGAAGCCCCTGTTGGTCGGGTTTCGCCAGCGCACGTACCCCGACCCTCTCCACCCGGCCGCCCGCAGAGCGTCAAGGCCGCGGTGATAGCCCGTGCGGGCAAAGGCGTACGCGGTGACCGGGTCCTCGCACTCCTCTGACAGCGAGGCCCAAGCCGCCAGGTAACGCGGCCATCGAAACGCGACAGTGGCGAGAGCAACCCGGGGCACCTCTGCTGCCATGGCCTCGGCCAGCGCCAGCTCGGCTCCGGGCGGAGGGTCGGGCAAAACCGTTTCGGGGGGAGCCTGTCCGAGGGGGATATCGCTCATATGCGAGACAGAGCGTAATCTCGTCCCCACGCAAGGATGCATCTTTGACCAAGTCGTAGAGGGCGAGGCCCCGGCCCACCTCATACTTGATGAGGACGACTTCGTGGCTTTCCTCGACCACCGCCCGGTTTTCGACGGGCATGCGCTGGTGGTCACCCGCACCCACTATTCGACCCTGGCCGAGACCCCCGACGACCTCCTTGGCCCGTTGTTGGCGACGGGCCGGCGGGTGGCCGCGGCCCAGAAAAAGGTGCTCGGGGCCGAAGGCGCCTTCTTCGCCCTCAACGAAGTCATCAGCCAGAGCGTGCCCCACGTCCACCTGCACGTGGTCCCGAGGCGCGCCGGCGACGGCTTACGAGGTTTCCTCTGGCCCCGTCACCGGTACGGAAGTGAGGAGGCGGCGGCCGAACTGGCCGAGTTGCTCAGGACGGCGTTGGAGTAGCTCCACCACCGAGCCCGGCCGCTCTCCTCCTCATATCCCTGCCCGCAGGTTCGCCACCGGGCGGGACGGCTGCTCGGTACCCCGAGACAGGTCCCCCCATCTTTGGACGGTTTACGCGCAGAAACCGCCAGAGAGTGCCCAAAGTGCAAGCGCTTGCCGAGTGAAGAAGGCGGACGGGGCCACCCGGACGGGGCCACCCGGACGGGGCCACCCGGACGGGGCCACCCGGACGGGGCCACCCGGACGGGAACGGAGGGGTCAGAGCGTGATCGTCGTAGGCTGCGGCTCGGCCGGCCCGGCCGGGCGGCCACCGACCGAAGCCAGAGTGACCCGGTCTCGACCAGCCCGTTTGGACACGTAAAGAGCCCCGTCCGCCGCCGCCATCAGGCTTTCGCTGTCGCTCCCATCGCCCAGAGACGTAGCGATGCCGGCACTGACGGTTACCCTCGTCACGGTCGCCGCGGACTCGACGGCCGCCCTGACCCGCTCCACCACGGCCAGAGCCCCATCGCTCCCGCAATTAGGCAGCACGATGGCGAACTCCTCGCCCCCGTAACGAGCTACGAGGTCGACATCACGCACGTTGCTGGCCATGGCGTCCGCCACCTGGCGTAGGACCTCATCGCCGACGATGTGCCCGAAGCTGTCGTTCACAGCCTTGAAGTGGTCGACATCGATCACGGCCAGGGAAAGGGGCTCCTTCGTCCGGACGGTCCTGGCCGCTTCCCGCATGAGGGCCGAACTCAGCGCCCGCCGATTGGCCAAACCGGTGAGGCTGTCCGACGCCGCCAACCGGGCCACCTCGGCCTTGAGGTCGGCGTTGTTCAGCGCCAGCGCGGCGTGGGCCGCAAAACGATTGAGCATTTCGAGCGAACGCCGGCTGACCCGCCGGGAAGACGGCGGCCCGGCTTCAGCCACGAGGACGCCCAACCGCTCGCGACCGGCTCTCAACGGGACCACGACGACATTTGTCGCCTCCGGCATCATTATCTGGATGACGCCATCGTGCTCATGGGAGAGCTTGCGCACCAGGACGGGTGCGTTTTCGGCTAGCGCACGCTCCGCCACGCCACCGCCCAGGGCGCCCTCCTCCAACGGCCCGAGCGAGACTGGCGAGACTGACTGCTCTCCGGCCGAGTACCTGGCCGCCATCGACCGGCCACTTCTCTCCCAGACGATTGCCACCTGCTTGAAGAGGAACGGCCCCAGCACGGTCTGCAATAGCACGGCTGCTATTTCGTCGGCGCCGTGGCTGGCTTCCATAGCCCGTTCCATTTCCGACGCCATCTGTGTAAGCGCATCGAGCTGAGCTTTGGAGCGCCTCAGCTCGCGCTCGCTGAGAGCCGAGAAGTAGGCGGTGCTCACAGCCACCGCCCACAGGCCGATGATGCGGACTGCAACGGCGCCCGACGATGGGGTCACGACCTGAGGGGCGCCCAGGAACTGACCAACAGGGCCCTCCAGCCCCAGCACGGAGATCGAAATCAGCAGGACCGAGTCCCACAAAGCGAGACGCACCCCGGTCCGGGGACTGGCCAAGAGCGTGACAGCGACCAATTGGACGGCAAACAGAAGGATGAAATCGCTCTGGGCGCCACCCGACGGCACCGTCAGCATGGCCAGATAAACGGAGTCGATGGGCAGCAGCATCTGCTGGAGCGGGGCCCGGGAACGCTTTGGGTGCTTCACGAGCAGGTGGTCACCCACCTGCCCCAGCAAGCACACAGCGAGGTAAACGAAGCTGACCGGCAGCACCTGCTTCACCGTCAGCCCAAGCTGCTCGGGCACAAGCGCGGCCGCAGCGACCACGAGTACGACCATGCACAGGCGCACCACCTGCAGAGCCTCGAAGCGTTGCTCAAGGCTGGTGTGCTCCGCACCGGCCAGCCCCTGTCGGCCATTTCGCCATATCAGCGAGAAGCGAGACCCGACGACGCCAGCCAGCCGGCTCGCAGAAAGGACCACCTTGCCACGCCGGCCGGCGGCCGGCGGTATCTCAGTCAAAGCCAATTGAATCGTCGTCCTTCCGGGCGGGAGCTTCCACGAACTTCGGATCTCGTCTGTCGATCAGCCACTGGACGACGATGAAGACGAGGACCACGCCTCCCAGGGCGAGAGGCACGCTGAGGCTGGTATCAGCCTGGAGGGAAGCGCCATGCCACACCCCTCCACCGGGCACGACGCCCGAGCCGCCGATGCCTCGCTCACCGAGCGGGACAGCCGAAGGAGGTCCTGCCGTGCCGGGATGAGCGAGAGGGGCCTGCGTCCTCGCGGCATTGGTCACGGGGCCGCGGGCGACACGGCTCTTGGTCACGAGCCCCCGGGACGAACTGCCGGTCGTCCGGCCACCATGCACCGGAGTCGTCAAGCTTCTAACGGGCTGGCCACTATGTGCTCGAGCCACAAGGCCGGGCTGTCCGGGCGCCGGCCGTTCAACGCTCACTGGGCCGGTTGACAGGCGGGCGATGGGCCCGACCGCACCAGCATGGCCCGTATTGCCATGGCCCGTATTGCCATGGCCCGCACCACCGTGACCCGCATCGCCGGCGCCGCCTCCCGAAGCGTTGTCTCGATGGTGCCCGGCGCCCCCGCCCATTGCCTGGACTGCAGGCGAAGGACCGGGCCTGCCGGTGGTGCTGGTTGACGTTCGTGGCACTGTCGTTGTTGGGGGTGCGCCGGCAATTGGACCGGCCGGAGCGCTGGCGGGCATCGGCGCCTGCCGGAAATGACGCGGGCTGGTTGGCCCATCGGTCGATTTGGCCGTCGTCGCTGGAGCGGTTGTTGCCGGGGCTGACGGCGGCGGGGCCGTTGTGGAAGACGTAGCCGGCCTACGCCCGGTCGGCCCGGCGCCAGGCGCCGTCCCCGGGGGGACGGGCCGGGGCAGCGCGGGCGGAGGGACGGCCGCCGGCCTGGTGGTTGCCGGCGCGGCGGTGGTGGCCCGGGCGGCTGCGGCCGGCGGCGTCGTTGGGGTGGCAGGAACGGTGGTTGGCGGGTTGGTCGTGGTGGGGACTCCTGCCGGGGCTGCGGCCGTGGAAGGAATTGTCGCAGGGGAGGCACCGGGCGGCGGCACAACCGGCCGCGGAAACGTGGTGGCATGAGTCCGTGACAGGCTGGCCGTCAATGGTCCCGCAATCCGGGAACTTGCTATCGACGACTCGGCGACAGCCGTCGTGGCCACGGTTTTCGGCACAGGCAGAGTTGTCGACGCGGTCACAGTTGCGGACATCCCTGTCGTTCGCGGGTGGGAGGTCAACCCCGGCTTCCGAGTCAAACCTTGTTCCCGGTCAGGAGACGGCGAGGGCCCGGGAAGGGTGGCGCTCGTAGCCGTGGCCCGGCCTGCTGCGGGCTTGGGGGTAGCGGGGTGAACGGGGCCGGGCGTTGTTGCCGCCGGGTTATCCAGGTGGTCGTCTGGCAGCGATTGGCCGGTGCCGTCCGGAATATCTTTCTCGCCGGCCCCGTAATTGCCTTGACCCGTGGCGGCGTGTACCGGACGCGAAGTCGCCGCCGGAGCCCCGCCGGCCCTTGGCCCCTCGGGCCCCCCAAAGCGAGGGCGGCCAAGGACGCCGTTGGCCCCGCTGCCATGGGTTTGGGCCGGGCCGTTTGGCCTGCTGCCGACAGGGAGGTTGCCTGGCCGGCCTGGGTTGCCCGAGACACCCTGACTGTCCACGCCCGCCCCCACCCCCGGACCGGGCACGCTGACCGGCGGTGGGCCGCTGCCCGCTCCCGGACCCTGGCCGCCGCCTGCAGGCTCCCGACCAACTCCAACTACCGAGGCGCCTACTGGACCACCTGTTGCACCGTTGACTACCGCGTTGACGCCATTGCCATGACCTCCAGCGGGGGTCTGGCCCGGCGAAGGGCCGCCGTTTTGACCGACGGCCGCCTGACCGGGACCACTGCCGTAATTCGAGCTGGCCCCGTTCGATCTGGCCCCGTTCGGGCTCTGGCCGTTCCCGGGGCCACCGTTTGAACTGCCGGCATCAGAGACGCCAGCATTCGAGGCGCCGGCATTCGAGCTGGCGCCGTAGCCGCCACCCGGCCCACCAGTTGGGTAGCCGCTGTTGGCCCAGGCGTCAGTTGCGGGGGCGACGATGCCCACCGCGAGCAGGGCCGATGCCGCCGCGTACTGGCGAAGCCTTGCATTATGACGTCCCGCCGTGGCACCTCCCAGCTTCCTCTTACGGCATCTGCGGCCAGGTCCTTTAATAGATCGGCGGAAATGCGCGCAACTTGAGCCAGGGCCCGGGGTGGGAGGATGTCCCGGGAACAACTTTGAGCCAATCGGCTCATTTTCAACTGCGACAGCCCGTGTCCGGGCACGAACTCAATTCTCCGCTGTTTGATGCGTAGGGACAGCCGGCACCTTACTTCGAGGAGTTCCCGGAGCCGAGGTGGGTACGCGGCTGTCCCGCCAAGCCTTACTCGCCGGCTCGCATGGCCATGCGTATGACGTTCACAGCTTGGAGACCCTTCGGGCTTTCCTGAACGTCGAACTCAACGGGCTCGTTTTCTTCGAGGGTGCGGTATCCCTGCCCTTGTATCGCCTTGTAGTGGACGAAGACATCGGGCCCCCCCTCTTGGGATATGAACCCGTAACCCTTTTCCGAACTAAACCACTTCACAGTTCCGGTTGCCATGTTCCAATTCCCTCCTCTCCTGGCCGTTCCGGGCTATCAACCTCCGTGCCCGTCGACCTCCGGCTTTCGGCCGGGAGGGAACTGCTCGTTGTATCGATGCTGCACCCTCGGAGCGCCAAAGTAGCACGGTACCGCGCCTCCGCCAAACGATCCGCGACGTTCCCCCACAAATCTCAGCCCTCGCCCGTATGGCCTACACCTGTGGATAAGTTCGGCCTCACATCCGCGAGGGTGTTTCGATGCCCAGCAATCCGAGACCCTTTTCGAGCACCGCCGCGGTGAGCGCGCAAAGGGCGAGCCGCGAGGCCCTCGTTTCCGCGTTGGGCGCGCGCAGCACTGGGCAGTGCTCGTAGAACGCGGTAAAGGTACTGGCCAGTTCGAAAAGGTACCCGCAAAGCTTGTGGGGGTGGTAGGTGGCCAGGCTGGCCGACACTGCGTCGGCGAAACCCAAGAGCCTTTTTGCCAGCTCCCGCTCCTCGGGTGCGCTCACGCTGCGGACGGCACCAAGGCCGTCGGGCGCCAGCCGGCCGAGACCAAGCCCGGCTGGCCCAAGCCCGGCTGGGCCAAGCCCGTCTGGCCCAAGCCCGTCTGGCCCAAGTCCGTCTGGCCCAAGTCCGTCTGGCCCAAGCCCGTCTGGCCCAAGTCCGCCGGGTAGAGCCAGCTCCTCAGCCGCCCGGCCAAAGATGCTGCAGATCCGGGCGTGCGCGTATTGCAAGTACGGGCCCGTGTTGCCGTCAAAGGAAAGCATTCGGCCCCAGTCGAAGCGGTAGTCGCGCGTGCGGTCGGTGGCGAGGTCCGCGTACTTGACGGCGCCCACGCCCACCGCGCCCGCCACCGCCTCGAGCTCGTCAGAGCTCAGCTCGTCGCGGCGCGACTTTCCCATTTCCTGATCGCGTTCCTCGATCACCGCTTTGGCCCGGTCGACCGCTTCGTCGAGCAGCTCGTCAAGCTTCACTGTGCCGCCCTGCCTTGTCCTGAACATCTTTCCGTCAGGACCGAGGACGTTGCCGAAGCCGACGTGTACAGCGTCAACGCCTTCGGGCAACCAACCCGCCAGCCGGGCGGTAGTAAAAACCATGGCCAAGTGGTCGGCCTGGGGCAAGCCCACCACGTAGAGGATGAGATCTGCCCCCAGACGATCTACGCGGTCTCTGATAGCGGCCAGATCGGTGGCAGCGTAGGTATAGCCGCCGACCGAATTCTGGATTATCAATGGCAGGGGGTCGCCGGCACGATTGGAGTAACCCGGAGGGAAGACGCAGCGAGCTCCTTCGCTTTCCACGAGAAGGCCCTTTTCCGCCAGATCCCTCACAACTGAAGGCAGGAGCGGGTTGTAATAGCTCTCCCCCACCACGTCATCGCGTGTGAGCCTCGTACCCAGCCGCCTGAAGGCCTCGTCGAAATAACTCACGCTTTGATGCACGAGTACGTCCCAGAGCCGCAACGTCTCCTGGTCGCCTGACTGCAAGAGCACGACCCGGGCGCGTGCCCGCTCGGCAAACCCCGGGTCGTTGTCGTAAGCCGAGCGGGCGGCCTGGTAGAACCGCTCCAGGTCACCGAGAGCCCGCTCGTGGATGGCTTGTTCCTCCCCCAGGTCCAGCAGGTGCTCTATGAGCATGCCGAATGGCGCGCCCCAGTCGCCGAGGTGGTTCTCCCGCACGACCTTATGTCCGACCATTTCCAATAACCGCACCAGCGAGTCACCGATAATTGTTGAACGCAGATGGCCCACGTGCATTTGTTTGGCTGCGTTGGGGGCGGCGTAATCGACGACCACCAGCAGCGGCGGCGAGGCGTTGGTAACGCCTAATGACGCCGGGTCCGACGCCAGTTCTCCAAGCGCTCTGACCAGGAAGTCGTCTGACAGAGTCAAATTTATAAAGCCCTGAGGGGCGACGACAGCGGCCTCGCACATGCTGTCCAGGCCACGCTCTCTGGCCTTGGCCAGGACGACTTCAGCCAGCTCGCGCGGAACGCGGCCCAGGGACCGGGCCAGCGCGAGCGCCCCGTCCACCTGCAGGTCGGCGTGCTGCGACGGCCGTAGCCCGCTAGCGGCTCGGGGCTGTAACTCTTCGAAGACAGGACGGAAGACGGCGTCGACCGAGGCCAGCAGACCTGCCATCCGTCCATCGTCGCGTCATTCAATGCCTTGTGGCCAGCCCACGTCTTGCGCGGGGCCGCTCCGCTAGCCTCGCGCAGTTGCTATGCCTCCTCTCGGGCCTCCCACCGGGCCTCGTGCCGCGCCGGCTGCTGCGCCAACGGCCGCCCCTCCGACGGGCGGGCCCGGTCAAGCCGATGACAACACGCCGGGCGCCATAGTTGCCAATTCGGGATCACCGGCCACCACCGCGCTCCGCTATGTCGACGTCGACCTCTACCGGCTGAGCACGCAGGTCCTCTCGGGCGTCAACTGGCAGGTCGACGCCGGAGAGCGGTGGGCTGTGCTGGGACCGAACGGTTCTGGCAAGACGACGCTCGTCCAGCT
This sequence comes from Acidimicrobiales bacterium, assembly GCA_035502515.1. Classification (GTDB taxonomy): domain Bacteria; phylum Actinomycetota; class Acidimicrobiia; order Acidimicrobiales; family Palsa-688; genus Fen-671. The sequence continues at coordinate 7,781 of DATJUH010000132.1, read as the reverse complement.
CGCCTCGGGGTACCTCCACCCCACTCGTGGACGGGTCGAGGTGCTAGGCCACCGGTTGGGCAACGTAGACGTTCGCGCCCTTCGCGAGCAGATCGCCACCGTTTCCGCCGGAGTTTCCCGCATGATCCTGCCTGGTTTAGCGGCCAGAGACGTCGTGGTCGCGGCCCGTCGTGGTGCACTCGAGCCCTGGTGGCACAACTACACCGACACCGAGTGGGAACGCGCTGATGGATTGCTGGCGGCGGCGGGATTCGACCGGATCGCCGAGCGGGCCTTCGGCGTGCTGTCGGAGGGAGAGCGCCAACAGGTGATGCTGGCCCGAGCGCTCATGAGCGAACCGGGTCTCCTGCTGCTCGACGAGCCCTGCGCCGGCCTCGACATGGGGGGCCGGGAGCGGCTCCTGTTACACCTCGGCCGCTTGGCCAAAGATTTGGCCGCCCCGCCTATGGTCCTCGTCACTCACCACGTGGAAGAAATCCCAGAAGGCTTTACTCACATACTTCTCTTGAGGGACGGCCGCGTCACCGCTGCCGGGCCTATCGCGTCGACACTTTCTGCCGACAACTTGAGCGAATGTTTTGGCTTGCCGCTGGACCTGAGAAATGACGACCACCGCTGGACCAGCCGGGCAGCCCGGCCAAGGTGAGCAGGCCTGATGCCCGAGTGGCGATGTGCGGGCATGAATGGGCAGGGTATTGGTTCCCTGCTACTGCCCGGCGTGACAGGGGAGTGTGTGTGTGTCAGCCGGCCGGCAGGAGCGTTTCGAGGCGCTCGTTGATATCGGACACCGAGTAAAGGTTGCGCCGGAGCGTTTCGGTCAACCAGCGCTCGACCTCGGCGCGGGCGGGGCCCTCATCGAGCGCACCCCAAAGGTCGAGCAGGTGGTCCTGCACATCCGAAGCGGGAACTGAGATCTGGTCCGCGAGCTGCGCCAACCAGGCTTCTGCCACATCAACCGCGCTGGTCAGGGCCTCTTCGTCGGGCTCTTGACCTAGATCGTCGCGCTCGCCGTCGGGTTCGTCGAAAAGTTCGTCTCTCGCGTCTTCCGTGGCCTCAGTCATGTCTCAATGATACGCCACCCTCGCGTTTCCGGGTGTCACCGGGGGTGACAGACGCACAGCATTGGTGGTACAGGAAGCTCATCAAATGTCTGCGCAGCTGGTCGCCGGCCGCAGCCATGCCGGCACCCGTGGCCGACGCGCCACTACGAGCGCTACGAGGCACTTCACGACAGTTGACAGTCATCGAGAAGGTCGCTCAGTGCGCCCTTTCGTCCCTTTCGGGCCGTGCATTGCACCTGCTTATGACTGCGAATATCCCCATTGAACAGTTGCCTATATGCCGCCACTTTCGAGTTCAATAACACGCTGGTCACAATATGAAAATGCATTGTGGCTTGACGACTAAGCAATCACTGCGTAATGTATTGACCTCAATAAGAAAAACCTAATCAGCTGGTATTGAGCGCCCGATCTCCCGTCACTTCTCAGGGTGCGGGGCGCAGAGTGCCACTGATTGCCTGAAAAGCGACCCCCCCGTCCGGGCCGTTGGTCCACGGGGCCACGTGCGTGCACGCTGCCACTTTGCAGTTCCCGGCCGAAAGCCGGTCGGGGCAGCGGGTTCGCACGCGACCAAAGGAGGCACCGTTGCCACAGCGTCAGAGACGCGCGCCCTGGCGCGCCCCAAACCGGGTCACCCATAGCGCGGGCCGGACCGCGATGTTCCTTTCGATCCCAGCGATTATGGCGCTCACCGGGCCCGCCAGTGCCACAGCTCCGCAGGCGAACGGAAAGGTGCATTCGACCGCCCGGTCCACTGCGCCATCCTCCTCGGAGCGCCCCAAAGGCACCACGCCTAGTGACCACACAAAAACCAGTCGCAGGAGCGTGCAGGCCGAGAAAGGTGTGAAGGCCGAGAAGACGGCTGTGACCCGGGCCGCCTTGGCTGCTCATGAGGTCAAAACCGGGCTCCGGGCTTTCGAGGGCCAGGCCAGCACCGGCCACAAAGCCACGACCCAGCACAAAACGGCTGCTCAGGCCGGCAAGGCTCACGTAAAGGGCACCACGCCCGTGCGCCACATCGCCCTCATGCAGCAGCCGGCTGCTCAACCCGCTCGCGTCCCCCTGGGTACTTTCATGGTGACCTGCTATGACCTCACCGGACCGACCGCCAGCGGCGCCCTGGCCGGTCCCGAAAGTGTCGCCGTCGACCCCAGCGTGATCCCGCTCGGGACAACGATTTACGTGCCCGGTATCGGCGACCGGACGGCTGACGACACGGGCGGCATGATCATCGGTGACCACATCGACATATGGGAACCGACATACGGTCAATGCGCGGATTGGGGCGTCCGCTACGTATCTATTTACCGCGTCCAATAACGGGGAAAGTCCGTACCGCCTCGAGCCCTTTGGTCACGCCCGGCGGAGCGCTGTGACACGCTGGCCGTCGGGGGCATAAAGAGTTCCATCAACCGCAATTACCCACGGGAAATGCGTCGCCGGCGCAGGGAAACTGAAGGTCTCCCCGATCGACCCCGTCGACGCATTTATCCCATAAAGTGACCCATTCGGGGTCTCTTCCCACACCCTGCTTCCGGCGACCACGGGGGAGCCTTCGCCACCACCGCTCGAATGCCACACGATGTGCATGGACCGGCCGGTCACGCGCAGCGCGGTAAGGCCGTTGGTGCAGGGGACATAGACTGTCTCGCCGGAGACGGCATCGGCCCCGAAGGCGCCCGTCCCGTTGCAGACCTGTAGCGACGCCACCTGGCCGCCCACCCCGCCCAGGCGGCTGGTGTCGACCAGGTAGCCGGTCCCCGACTTGCCGGCCTGGAAGGCCATCCCCCCCGGCAGCACCGCCGGGCCCGACGAGCCAAGGTCCAGGTCGTCTTCGTCCCACGCCGCCCACTCCGAAGGAGCGAAGTACGCCGTCATCTTCAACCCGGCCGAAAGCTCGATCACCGCGTTGGACCCGTCGAAGCTCTGGCCGGGCCCCGCCGCCCCGTTCCCGTCGGCGATCAGCAGGTCCCCATTGGCAAGGACATCAGGACCGCTCGGCTCCCACATTCCGGCTCCCCTCGCCGTCGGCACTTCGAAGTAACCGGGAGAATGGCCAGAGGCCTCAGGGACCGAGACGACCCCGCCCGCGTAGTTGCTGCAGTCGCCGAAGAGCCCGCCCATCGGGATGTAGACGTTGCCGTGGGCCACCGTTAGGGCGCCTCGTTCTTGTTCTGCGGCGGCGGACCGGCCCGGCATGGCGAAGGCCTGACGGCGTTCGACCTGGCCGTTGCTCGCCTTCAACTCGACCAGTTCATGCGTTGGCCCGCCGGAGCCACTGGTCGCCACGACAGCCCACAGCGACCCATGGGCGGCGTCCAGGACAGGGGTCCCGGTGATGCCCGAAGGGTCGATGTCACCGCAAGGCAAGCCCGCGGTTACAGGCGCGGCCAGGTGTACCTGCCACCGCAGGGCCCCGGTCGTGGCAGAAAACGCATAAATGCTGTCGTTCTCGGTGGCCACGAACAGGCAGCCACCGGCGACGAGGGGCTCACCGTAAACCGCACCGTCCAGCGCCGGAGTGGTCCACTCCTTGCGGAGCGGCCCGGCCAGGGCCGCGGCCGAGACCCCGACCCCGGTGTGGGCCCCCGTGCCGCCGAACTGCGGCCAGGGCGCTTCCCCGGCCCCGTTGGTCGGCCCGCAGGCCTTCCCACCCCCACTCGGCCCAGCCGCACTCGTGACAGCCGCACTTGTGACAGCCGCACTCGGCCCACCCGCATTCGTGACGGCCACGCTCCTGACGGCTGCGCCGGCCAGCGCTGGGGCGCCCTCGGCGCCGGGCGTGCGTGCAACCAATAACCCCGTTATTGACAAGACAGAACCGGTCAAAATCGCCTTAGCCCTCGTCAGCTCCTGCTGCCCTCGCACGGCTCCATTCTCGCAGGTCCATCCGGTCACGCCCATTCTGTGAGAGCGCTAGGGTGCCGTCGGTGGAGAGCTACCAGGCGCTGCTGCTCATGTCCTTCGGTGCCCCGGAGCGAAGCGACGAGGTGATGCCGTTCCTCCACCGCGTCACCGCAGGTCGGGGTGTCCCCGAGGGCCGCATCGCCGAGGTCGCCGAGCACTATTACGCGGCCGGCGGCGCCAGCCCTCTAAACGCCCGCTGCCGGGAGTTGATGGAGGCGCTCCGCGGCGACCTGGCCCGCCTCGGCCTGGCCCTTTACTGGGGCAACCGCAACTGGCACCCGCTTCTCGACGACACCTTGGCCCAGATGCGGGACGACGGCGTAGAGCGGGCGTTGGCCTTTGTGACCTCGGCTTACGGCGGCTACAGCAGTTGCCGGCAGTACCTCGACGACCTTGGCACGGCCCGGCGCCGGGTGGGCGAAAACGCCCCGATCGTGGACAAGCTCCGCCTCTACTACAACCACCCCGGGTGGGTTGAGCCGTGGGCGGCCAACCTGGACCGAGCCCTGAAAACGGCGGCCGCAGACGCGCCCCCCCGCAGCGGGGACGGCACCGCGGACGTAATCTTCACCGCTCACAGTGTGCCCTCCCGCCTGGCCGCCACCAGCCCGTACGTAGAGCACATAACCGAGGCCTCCAGGCTGGTGGCGGAGGTGGCGGGCGTCGGTTCGTGGCAACTCGCCTGGCAGAGCCGCTCCGGGCCTCCCGGGTCGCCGTGGTTGGAGCCTGACGTACTTGAGGTCATCGCCGTTTCCCCCGCCAGCACCGTCGTACTGGTCCCGATCGGGTTCGTGTGCGACAACATGGAGATCATCCACGACCTCGACGTCGAGGCGGCGGCGGTAGCAAAGGAAAAAGGCGCAAATTTGGTGCGGGTGACCACCGTCAGTAATAGCCCGGCGTTTGTCAAAATGGTCCTTGAGCTGGTCCAAGAACGGCTCGGCGGTGACGCGCCTAGGCGTTCTATGGGCCGCGACGGGCCCTGGCCGGACGCGTGCCCGGAGGGTCACTGCCCTGCCGGGCGCTAACATTGGTGGTTGGCTGACCCGTTGGGGAAGGGCTCGATGGCCCCGGCCTCCAGATCTGTCTTTTTTGGCGCGCCAACGCGTCCTTACGACAAAGCGTCCACGACAAAGGAGCCCCCATGCCAGGACCACAGGTTTCAAGCCAGGAGGCCGGTAGCGGTCTCGCCACCGGCGCCGGCGCCGCCACCTCGCCCGCCGACAGTCCCTCCTACCGGGTGGCGGACATCTCGCTGGCCCCCTTCGGCCGGCGCGAAATAGACCTGGCCGAGGTTGAAATGCCCGGCCTCATGGCCCTCAGGGCCGAGTACGCCGACGAACAGCCGTTGGCCGGCGCCCGCATCAGCGGTTCTCTCCACATGACCGTTCAGACAGCTGTCCTCATTGAGACTCTGGCAGCACTGGGCGCCGAGGTGAGGTGGGCGAGCTGCAACATTTTCTCAACTCAGGACCATGCGGCAGCGGCAATAGCTGAGACCGGCGTGCCTGTTTTCGCCTGGAAAGGTGAGACCCTCGAGGAATATTGGTGGGCCACCGAACAAATCTTGGCGTGGCCCGGCGGCGGCGGGCCCAACATGATCGTCGACGACGGCGGCGACGCCACATTGCTTGTGCACCTCGGAGTGGAGGCCGAGCGCCTGGGCAAGGTCCCGGACCTCGGCCCGGAAGACAGTGAGGAGCACGGCGTGATCACGGCCACGCTCCAGCGAACTTTGCGCACGCGCCCCGGAATGTGGACGAAAATGGCGGCGGGCATAAAAGGGGTAAGCGAGGAGACAACTACCGGTGTCAACCGCCTGCGCCAGCGGGCCGAGGCGGGCGCTCTTCTCTTCCCCGCCATGAACGTGAACGACTCCGTTACCAAGAGCAAATTCGACAACCTGTACGGGGTCCGTCACTCGCTGATCGACGGCATTTTCCGGGCCACCGACGTGATGGTGGCGGGCAAGGTGGCGCTGGTGTGCGGTTATGGCGACGTCGGGAAGGGTTGTGCCCAGTCCCTGGCCGGCCAGGGTGCTCGCGTACTCATTACCGAAGTCGACCCCATCTGCGCCCTGCAAGCGGCCATGGAGGGGTACCAGGTCGTAGTTCTGGACGACGTAATTGGAACGGCCGACATCATTGTCACCGCGACGGGCAATAAGGACGTGGTAATGGCCGAACACATGGCCAAGATGAAGCACAATGCCATCGTCTGCAATATCGGTCACTTCAACAACGAGTTGGACATGGCCGGCCTGGCCCGTTACCCGGGGATCTCCCGCCACCCGATCAAGCCCCAAGTAGACGCCTGGGACTTCCCCGACGGGCACTCGGTGATCGTCCTGGCCGAGGGCAGGCTGGTCAACCTCGGGTGCGCCACCGGCCACCCGAGCTTTGTCATGTCGACCAGTTTCACCAACCAGGTGATCGCTCAGATAGAGCTGTTCAATAACCCGGGCCGCTACCCGGTCGGGGTCCACGTCCTGCCCCGCCAACTCGACGAAAAAGTGGCGCGGCTCCACCTGGGCAAGCTGGGGGCAAAGCTGACCGACCTCACGGAATCTCAGGCGTCATACATAGGCGTACCCCTGGAAGGCCCATACAAACCGGAGGGTTATCGCTACTAGTTGGCCAGAGGGCGAGTCCTCCCGGGCCAACGGTAGTTCGCGCCCATAGCGTCGGCTTGACGACGCGGCGCGGCTGCCGCCCGCGTACAAAAACGATGTAACTGCGCCACCAGGGGGTACTATCCGCCCTGGAACTGCTCACCTTTATGACGGAGGTGGTCCATGGCAAACCTGGAGGAAACCGGGGCCTCGCTAAGCGAGGCTGAGATAGCTGTCCATTGGCGGGAGGAGGAGTACCTCTATCCCCCAGCCCGCTTCATAGGACAGGCTAACGCTTCGGACCCGTTTATCTACGAGCGGTTCAACGAGGAACGGTTCCCGGAGTGCTTCCGGGAGTACGCCGACCTGCTGGACTGGGACCGCTATTGGCACACGACGCTCGACACGAGCAACCCGCCGTTTTGGAAATGGTTTGTTGGCGGACGCCTCAACGCTAGCTTTAACTGTGTCGACCGCCACCTGGCGGCAAGGTCCAACAAAGCCGCCTTCATATGGGTCCCCGAGCCGGAGGCGGACGAACCGAAAACGGTAACCTACCGTGACCTCTACGTTCGGGTGAACGAGTTCGCGGCTCTGTTGCGGGGTTTCTGCGGGCTCGAACCGGGCGACCGGGTGACCTTCCACATGCCGATGGTCCCCGAGCTGCCCGTGTCGATGTTGGCGTGCGCCCGCCTCGGTGCAGTCCACTCCGAGGTCTTCGCCGGTTTTTCCGGGACGGCCTGCGGCGGGCGCATCGCCGATTCGGGCAGCCGCGTGCTGGTCACCATCGACGGTTATTACCGCGATGGGAAACTTCTCGACCATAAGGCGAAGGCGGACGAGGCTCTCCTGGTCGCCAAAGAGCAGGGAGTCGAGGTCGAAAAGGTCCTTGTGTGGAGGAGGCACCCGGGCCAGTACCTGTCCAAGAGCCCGATGGTGGAAGGGCGTGATTACTTCGTGGACGAGGTCATCGGCGACTATTTGCGCCAGGTGGTACCGCCGGTACCGATGCCGGCCGAGGCTCCCCTTTTCCTCATGTACACCAGCGGCACGACGGGGAAACCCAAAGGGGCCCAGCACTCGACGGGCGGTTACCTGTCCTACGTCGCCGGGACATCGAAGTACTTTCTCGACATCCACGCCGACGACACCTATTGGTGTTTTGCCGATATCGGGTGGATAACCGGGCATTCCTACATCGT
>DATJUH010000131.1:0-22700 GCA_035502515.1 Acidimicrobiales bacterium | reverse complement strand
GGTGGACTGATGAGCGGCCTCGACCCGGGCCGACAGAGTGAAATTGCCCGTCAGTTCGCCGACCAAAGCAGGAGCGTTGAGAGTGGTCTGGCCTGAGCCCGGGTCGATGAACCAATCTGAGCGGGGCCCGGCTTTGACCTTTAGCGCACCGGCTTCGAGGCTCGCTGACAGCGGGTCGCCCAGCCAACGGAAGGTGGCCGGCACTCCGGGGACGGTACCGATCGGCGTCATGGTCATAAGGCGGGTCATGATAACGCGCCCGTCGACGGCCGGCGTCGACGCCGTCGATGTGGCCGGCAGCCGGGCCGCACTTACTCGGCCAGGACGAGCCGGCGGGGAACTTCGGCCTGGGCCGTTTTGGCCTCTGTCGCCGGCGCTTTGTGGAGGGCCCAGGAAAAGACCTTGCTGCGGGGCCCCACTTGGTCGAGGCGCACCCGTACTATGCGCAACCGGTCCGGACGGCCAACAGGAAACTGCCAAACGCCGACCGCGCCACCCGTGACGGCCCCGAGGAGTGTCCCTTGGGGCGGCCGAGGGCGCCGCCTCACGCTCGGAGAACGAACGGACAAAGGCCTCCGGCACCAACGGAAATGGTGATGATGTCCAAAGCGAAGGCGGGGCGACCGCGAAGAAACAGAGACGATTACCGGTGTGATATCCGGGTTTTGGACTCGCACGACACCGACGGGCAAAATGCCATCAGCCTGTTCCACATAGGCCAATCTCACCGAAGCCCAGACTTCCTCGTCTACGTAGCGCTTCTGCGAGCTGCGGCGGGCAGTAAGCGAGATGACCGCCAGCGCCAAAGCAACAGGCACGGCTAGTGCCATCAGGATGACCCCGAACGACCACGCGTCTTCAACCATCACATCCGCACCCGCCGGGTACGGGACCAGCCAGGCTCATAAGTACTGAGCTGGTTGGCGCCGGACGACTGTCCCGGGCACTGCCGGAGTGGCCGAGAACGGGCCGGCGGCGACAACGGCCGGGCGGGTGCGACACGAGGCGCAAGCCGATGCCGACGAGAGCCCAGCCGAGCCGTGATTTCCAGCGCCCCAACGTACCCGCCCGGGCCATTCGAGCGGCCCGGATCTGACGGTGCAGATCGGCCTCCGAGCTCCTCTCAGCAGCTCGCCCTTTGGCCAGATTTTCGTTCAGGTAAGGCGACAAATAGCCCATGACGCTACTGTGCACCGTTTGAGGGTGAAGCACCAGCAAATAAAACTGAAAGAGGATTAAGCGCCCCTGTATGATCGAACGGTGATGGACCTGCGCCGTCTGCGCGCCCTGCAGGCCGTCGTGGATACTGGTTCGGTCACGGCAGCCGCGGACCAGGTTGGTTATACGCCCTCCGCCGTCAGTCAACACATCACTGCGCTCGAACGTGAGACCGGGGCGGTGCTGTTCGAGCGGGCGGGCCGGGGCATCCGGCCGACGGATGCCGGTCGCCTGCTGGCCGCGCACGCCCGCGACCTATTTTCCAAGGTGGCCGAAGCTGAAGCGGCTATAGCCGCGCTCCAGAGCGGGAATATAGGGACCCTGCGGGTCGTCTCGTTCCCGACTGCCGGAGCATCGCTGATACCGCCCGCCCTGGCGACGGTCCGGCGGGAACTGCCCCGCCTCGACGTCGCTCTCCGGGTGGCCGAACGGGACGATTCGGTGCCTTTGCTACGCCAGGGAGAGGTCGATGTTGTGGTGACAGTCGAGGACTTTGCCCTCGGCGATTCTCCGGGCGACGGTCTGGCGTGGGTGCACCTGCTCGATGACCGGTACCGTCTGGTCCTGCCCCGGAACCATCGCCTGGCCGGCCGGCGCCTCATAGATCTGGCCGAATTGGCGGAGGACAACTGGGTCGAGACCATGTGCGGGGTCGGCTGCTGCCACGAGGCGGCCAGCAAGGCGTTCAGGAACGCCGGGTTCGAGCCGCACTGCGCCGTAGAGGCGGACGAGTACTGGCCCGCCCAGGGTTTCGTGGCCGCCGGGCTCGGGGTAGCCATTATCCCCACCCTGGGGCTTGGCGTACTCCACGATTCGGTGGTCGTGCGCCGGCTGCGCCGGGACAACGAACCCCTCCGCCACGTTTGGGCCGCGACCCGGCCGGCGCTGCTCGGCCGCGCCCCCGTGCAGACGATGTTGCGGGCGCTCCAGCAAGCGGCGGCCGACCATGAGCGAGCCATGCGGGACGGCCCGAGAGCGCGTTAGAGGGCGCCATCGGGCGAGTGCCCGCCGAAAAGTTTCTAACCCCCCAGGACCTGGTAGCCGCCGTGGTACCAGGCCAGCCCTCGCCCGGGTTCTCCCACTTCGGTCTCCTCCACCTCGGCTTCGACGAGCCATGACCAGCCGAACGGCGTGCTGTTGGTCAGCCGGCACAGAAGCCTGTCAGCCACGGCCTCGAGGAGCGGGCCGTACGGTGAAGACCGCGTCGCCAGCAGTTCTTCCGGGGCCGGCAGTTCGCCGGAAAAATGCTGGGCCAGCCGACGATGGCTACTGCCAAGGACCTGCACGGCGAAGCGCCCCGAAGGGCTGGCTCCGATAACCTCGGCAAAATCGGAGGCGGGGCTGATGAGGCCGGCCAGCATGGGCGGCGCCCCCGGGCTGATCAGTACGGACGAAACCGTCAAGCCGACCAGCGAGAGTTCTTCGTCGACGTCTCCGGTTGTCCAGACGGTCACGGGCAGGACGAGATGACCGCGCAGCCGCCTCACCGGGTCGCGAGCACCGGGTGCAGAGGCCCATGGGTCCCCGTAACGAACGGAGGCGCCGCCCGGCGTCTCGTCGCTCACGTCTCGCTTACGTGGTGCTCACGCCGTCGGCGCCGACCGGCCGGCCGCCGGCGCCCGGCCGCCGTTCAGAGGCGAGCAGCCCGGGAACGCCGGCCCACCGGGCCCAGACGTCGGGGCCCTGGACGTCGGGGCCCTAGACGTTGGGGCCCTGGATGAGGCTGACGGTGGCGGACTCCCGGCGGCCGTTGGGGTCGACCCACCCCACGGTTTCCTTGTCGCCGACCTTCTGGAAGTTCATGTACTTGGTGAGGTCGGTGGGAGAATTGATCGGCGATCCATCCACGGACGTGATCACGTCACCGGTGGCGATCCCTACCTCCTGAGCCGGGTCCCCGGGCTCGACGCCGGCCACTACGGCGCCCTTTTTCACGGGGGCGTTGTAAGTGCTCGCTCCGAAGAGGCCAAGTGGTGACGAGCCGCTGAGGGCGGTGCAACCGTCGCCGCCTTCAGCGCATTTCACCGTGGTCACCTCGACGCCGATAATGCCGTGCGGTCCGACCTGCACTGTCGCACTCGGCTTGCCCGCCTGAATCTGGCGGGCGATGGACATGGCCGAATTTATGGGTATGGCAAAGCCGACGTTGGAGGCGCTCTGGCCGCTCCCCGAGCCCGACGCTTCCGCCGTGTTCATGCCGATTACCTGGCCGTCGGCGTCGACCAGCGGGCCGCCCGAGTTGCCCGGGTTAATGGCCGCAGACGACTGGAACATGTCCTTCAGGCTCTCGCTCGATCCCGAGCTGGGGTCGCCGACTGTTATCGACCGGCCGGTGGCCGAGATGATCCCGTTGGTCACCGTCTCGGGCCCGGGGAGCCCGAGAGCGTTGCCGATGGCGACGACGGGGTCACCCACCGTGATGGCGTTTGAGTTCCCGAGCACAACCGTTTTGAAATGTGACGTTTTGAAATTGGGCCCGCCCTGCAGTTGCAGCAACGCCACGTCCGCCTGGAGGTCTGTGCCCAGCACCAGCGCGCTGTAAGTCCGGCCCTTTCCATCTATCTGCACTGTTACTCGCGTCGAGTCGTCGATGACGTGGTTGTTGGTGAGGACCACCCCTGATTTGGTAAGGATCATGCCGGTACCCTGGTCCTGGCCGCCGGAACCGGTGGCGGTTATGTCCACGGTGGCCGGGTCCACGCGGGATGCGATCAAGTGGACGTCGAGCGCTTGCGGGTTTGACGACACCGGACCGCTGCGACCGGCGGCGGGGAGCGCCGTCGACCGCGACGGGGATGAGCTTCCGCCCCTCAGGGCCACCGCGATGCCTGCCCCAGCTCCTCCGGCCACAAGGGCAGTGGCCGCCAGGACCGCCGCCCAGGCCCAGGGCCGCCGCCCCTGTTCGCGCGGCACCGGCGGCGAAGCGGCCCCGTCGTGGCCCATCCCGTCATGGCCCATCCCGTCGTGGCCCATCCCGTCATGCCACGTGTCACCACGCCACGAGTCACCACGCCAGGTGTCATCCCCGGACAGCGGCGCGGGGCCAGGAGCATTCCAGTCCGTTGGTGCACCGGGCGGGCCGTCTCCCTGGCCTGCCGGCGCTTCGGGCTCGTCTCGGGCGGCGGTGGCGCCAGCCCCGGCCACCGCCGATGAGGCCCCGGCACCAGCCGATGAGGGCCACGAGGGCGACGCCTCGGGCCACTGTGGGCTCGAGCCGAGCTGGGCCCAGTCGGTCGCCCCCTCATGGGCCGCCGTTGGGAAAACGGGGTGGTCCCCGGGCTCGTCAGAGCCCTGAGCGGCCTCTCGTTCCTCAGCCATGTTGTCGTACTCCCCTCAACTCGTCTCCATGGGCGGAGGCGGCCGCCGGTCAGCCCTCCACCCCACCATTAAATCCCGGATTTTCAAAGAAGCCTGAGAGCGGGCTGAAGCGCCCGCAAGATGGCCCCCCTGAGCTGGCCTGAACCGGTTTAGAATGTGCACCGGCGACTACCCGTCCACGGTGCCGCTTTGAGCCATCTGGACAGGAAGCGTCGGAACGACCACACAGCAGGTTGGCCTAGTTGGGGTACCTGCCATAAGTTGACGAGGCCAACGGTAGGGCATGCCGCCCTACGCCAGCGAGGAAGGGTAGGAGTGACAACCGAGCGGAGTTTTCCTGAGGGTTTCTTGTGGGGCGCGGCTACTGCGGCGTACCAGGTGGAAGGGGCGGTGACGGAAGGAGGACGGGGCGTGTCGATCTGGGACACGTTCTCCCATACTCCCGGTCGCACTTTCAATGGTGACAACGGGGATGTCGCCTGTCAGCACTACAAGTACGTCGAGGAAGACCTCGATTTGATGAAGCGCTTGGGGCTGCGGGCGTACAGGTTTTCAATTGCCTGGCCACGCCTGCAACCAGACGGCAAAGGCCCGGCCAACCAGGCCGGCCTCGACTTCTACCGCCGGCTGGTAGCCGGGGTGCGACAACGAGGCATGCTCCCCGTCGCCACCCTTTACCACTGGGACCTACCTCAGGCGCTCGAGGACGTGGGGGGTTGGACTGTACGCGACACTTGTGACCGTTTCGCCGAGTACACCCAGATAGCGGCAGACGCCCTGGCCGACGATGTGGGGATGTGGATCACTCTCAACGAACCCTGGTGCTCGGCATGGCTGGGTTATGGCATCGGGGCCCACGCCCCCGGCCACGCTGACCCGGCCATGGCGGTACTGGCTACTCATCACCTCTTGCTCGCTCACGCCCGGGGGACCGAGGTATTGCGACGGTCGACGAGAGTCCCAGTCGGGATCACTCTCAACCTCGGCGGGAGGATCCCCGCCAGCGACCACGAGCTGGACGTCGCCGCCGCCTGGAGGGAGGACGGGCTGTTCAACCGGCTCTACCTCGACCCGCTGTTCAAGGGGAAGTACCCGGAGGACATGCTCCAGTTCGCCGCCGCCAGCGGGGCCGCTTTTGATGACGCCGTCGAACCAGGCGACCTGGCCGCTATAGGCCAGCCCGTGGACTTCCTCGGCGTCAATTACTACAACACCATCGTGGTGGCCGACCCGGGGCGGCTCCCGGAGGCCCGGCAGGCGGGGTTCTCGGTCCCGCCCGGGGGGCAGGCGTCTGCGTTGGGAACCGTCATAGTCGGGCGCCCGGCGCTGGAGCGTACGGCGGCGAACTGGGAGATCGACTCCGGCGGCCTGACCGACATACTGGTGCGGGTGGCTGACGAGTACACCAAGATCCCCTTGTACGTCACGGAAAACGGGGCGGCCGAGGACGATTACGTCGGCCCGGATGCCGTAGTGCACGACCCGGCCCGGATCCGTTACCTGCAACAGCACATCCAGGCGGCCAAAAACGCTATCGACCGCGGGGTCGACCTGAGGGGCTACTTCGTGTGGAGCCTCCTCGACAACTTCGAGTGGGCCGAAGGTTATTCCCTGCGCTTCGGCCTCGTGTGGGTCGACTACCCGACCGGTAAGCGGACGGCCAAAGACAGTTACGGCTGGTACCGGGAGCTGATCGCGACGAACGAGCTGCCCGCGCCGGCCTAGCCAATCCCCCAGCAGAATCGGGCTGACCGGGCCACCTGACCGGGCCACCTGACCCGGGCGGCTGACCCGGGCGGCTGACCTCGGCGGCTGACCCGGGCCGTCTGGCCGGCCCGTCGGGGCCGAGCATGTGAGCCGGACCGTCAGGGTCAGACCGGTTGCCCAATGCGCCGGCGAGCGCACGCGTAGCCACTCGCATCGAGCACCGCCGCTCAGGCCACCGAGTCTTGCTTCAGGGCTCCATGGGGCCCGCCGCATCTCTGGGTAGCGCGATCGAGCAGGTCGAGGGCATTATCTCGGTCCAGTCCGCGTCGGTCAAGCACCGCTGGCGGGGCTCCAAACGGCCCTCCTTAGCATCAAACCGGCAGGCAAATGCCCGCCGCAACCTGACGCAAGCGTGACAGAGTGGTCGTCATGATGCACATGGGTGGTGGAGGCGCCCGGGTCGGGTACGGGCTCATGCGCTCGCTGCGACAGGACGACAAGATCAAGGACCACAAGCTGCCGAAGGGCATAGTGAAGCGCATCGGTGGCTTCGCCAAGCCGTATACCGGCCCGCTCATCCTGTTCTTGGTCTTGATAATTATCGACGCACTTGTAGGCGCGGTGAACCCGCTCTTCACGCGGGCGATCATCGACGAACTGGTGGGCCGCAAAGACTCGACCGTAGTTGTCGAGCTGGCTGTGGCCGTGGGCTTATTGGCCATCTTCGATGCCGGGCTCGGCCTCTGGGAGCGCTGGATCTCGTCGAGGGTGGGCGAGGGCCTTATTTACGACATGCGCAACAAGGTGTTCACCCATATCCAGCGCATGCCGATTGCCTTTTTCACCCGGACGCAGACGGGAGCGCTGATATCCCGGCTCAACAACGACGTGCTGGGGGCACAGCAAGCTTTTACGGACACTTTCAACTCGGTGGTCGGAAATATCATCACCGTCGCGGTGACGCTGGTAGCCATGTTTATCCTCAGCTGGAAGATAACGGCCCTCGCCCTTTTAATGTTGCCGGTGTTCATCTTTCCTGCCCGCTGGGTGGGAAGGCGCCTGGCGAAGATCACTCGAGAGGCCTACAACCTCAATGCCGAGATGAACACCATGATGAGCGAACGTTTCAACGTCGCCGGTGCTCTCCTGGTGAAGATTTTCGGCCGCCCCCAGTATGAAGCCGACGCCTTCCGGGCCAGGACCGGACGGGTGCGGGATATCGGGATAACGACAGCCATGTACGGGCGGGTCTTTTTTACCGGCCTCATCCTCACTGCGTCTTTGGCCACGGCGCTTGTTTATGGTTTTGGTGGGGTACTGGTAGTCCAAGGCGCCCTGACCGTAGGGACGCTGGTGGCGATGACCCAGTACCTGACCCGCCTTTACGGCCCGCTGACGTCGCTTTCCAACGTGCAGGTCGACATTATGACCGCCCTGGTCTCGTTCGACCGGGTTTTCGAGGTCCTCGACCTGCCTCCCATGATCGACGACAAGCCGGACGCAGTCGATGTCCAACGCGGGTCGGCCCAGGTGATGTTCGACCACGTCGACTTCCGTTACCCGCGGCCGGAGGAGGTCTCGCTGGCCTCGCTCGAGAGCGTGGCCGTCCTCGAGCGCACCGGGGGCCAGCAGGTCCTGTTCGATGTCTCGTTCGTGGCGGAACCGGGGCAGCTGGTCGCTTTGGTCGGGCCGTCCGGCGCGGGCAAGACGACCATAAGCCACCTGTCGGCCCGCCTGTACGACGTGACCGAGGGCGCAGTGAAGTTCAACGGGGTGGACGTGCGTGACGTCACCCTGGCCTCCCTGCAGGAAGCGATCGGGGTCGTGACACAGGACGCCCACCTTTTCCACGACACCCTGCGGGCCAACCTTCTTTACGCCAGCCCCGACGCCACCGACCAGGAACTGGTCGAGGCCCTGCGCGAAGCTCAGATCTTCGACCTGGTGGCGTCGCTGCCGGAAGGGCTCGATACGCTGGTGGGGGACCGCGGTTACCGGTTGTCGGGCGGGGAAAAACAGCGGGTGGCCATCGCCCGCCTGCTGCTCAAAGCGCCCGACTTCGTCGTGCTCGACGAGGCCACCGCCCACCTCGATTCGGAGTCCGAAGCCGCCATCCAGCGGGCGTTCAAGAAAGTTCTAGCCGGCCGCACCTCTCTGGTGATCGCGCACCGGCTCTCTACCGTGCGGGAAGCCGACCAGATCCTGGTAGTGGACGGGGGCAGGATCGTCGAACGGGGCCGTCATGCCGACCTGCTGGCACAAGGCGGCCTTTACGCCGACCTCTACCACACCCAGTTCGCCGACCAGGTCGAAGTGCAGGACGAGGATCTGCCGCTCGACGAGGACGTGCTGCTGGACGGGGACAGGGATGGGGATGGCCCGGCCGGCGGGCGCCTCCTGGTCCGGATGAGGCCCGACGAGGTCGGCCCCGGCGGTCTCAGCACGCTGCCGTGAGGTCCTGAGCGGCCCCTGTCGCCCGATCAACCCGCTGCTGCATGCGTGTGGGCGGGGGCGCCGGGGGGGCCGGGCGGAAAGGGGGCCAGTGCCGGCGAAGGGGCCGCAGCGGGGGCGGAACGGGCCCCGCCCGGCCCGCATTGGCCCCGACCTGGGCGCGCCAGGTGCGGTTATCGTTACCCCAGCGCGCACAAGTCGCCCCGGTAAGCGATCGTGGCCTCGCCCCGTTTAGCTTTAGCCGCACGGGAGCCGGGCCCTACCCGGCCGGCTAATGCGCGCCAGGTGCGGTTATCGTTACCCCAGTGCGCACAAGTCGCCCCGGTACGCAGGCTTGTCCACGCCTACCGAGGTGGGCTCACCCGCGCTGGCTTCGACTGGGCGGCCAGGTAAGCGGCGCCGGCTATGCCCGCCTCGTTCTGAAGGTCGGCCGGGACTATCGGGGTGTTTAAATCCAGCAGCGGTAAGAACTTTTCTGCTCGCCGGCTCACACCGCCGCCAACTATGAAAAGGTCCGGCCATAAAAGGGCCTCGACAGCCGAAAAATAGCGCTGGAGTCGTTTCGCCCACTTGTCCCAGCTGAGGTCCTCGCGCTCGCGCGCCCCGGCCGATGCCTTGCGCTCGTAATCTTCGCCGTCGAGCTCGATATGACCGAGCTCGCTATTGGGGACCAACACACCGTTGTAAAAAAGGGCCGTCCCTATTCCCGTCCCCAGGGTTACGACAACGACCAGGCCGTCGACGTCTTTGCCGGCCCCCCATCTGGCCTCGGCAATACCGGCGGCGTCGGCGTCGTTGACGGCAATAACGGGCAGGCCAGTGGCGGCGCCGACGACGGCCTCGATGTTGGTGCCGATCCAGCTCGAGTCGACATTGGCGGCGGTGCGGGCCACGCCTGCTCGGACCACGGCCGGGAACGTGCAACCGACCGGTCCCTGCCACCCGAACTGCCCGACCACCTCGGCGACGGCGTCGGCAACGGCGCCGGGTGTCGACGGCCGGGGCGTGAGGAGCTTGTAGCGCTCGGTGGCCAGGCCGCCCACTTCGAGGTCAACGACGGCGCCCTTTATGCCCGAGCCGCCTATATCGACCCCGAAACCGAGCAAGGCCACGCCGCGATCATACTAAGCGCTCCCGGGCAAGCCACCCGCGCCCGAAAGGCGGCGGCCGTCATCCGGAAATCGACAATGACCCTACGACCATGGCGCCGTCAATGGCGCTTCCTCCCGCCGGCTTGTCTGTCTGGTGGTTCTATTCGCCGACCGGGGCAGAAGGTGCAGATGTTCAGCCGTTGACGCGCTGGCGCTCGGGGTCGATCACCAGCAAGACCCTCTCGGTCTTGATCGCATTGGGGTCGTAGGGCTGCCCGACGTACTTTTGGCTGAGCTTGTCGATGTGCGCCCGCGCCTCGGGGCCTTTGACTTGCTCGACAACGGTCCCCCGCACCTCGGCGTAATGGTAAGGGTTGGCGGCGTCGATCACCGTTACCGTGACGCGTGGGTCCTTCGTGACGTTGATGACCTTCTGCCGGCCCATTTCACTGTTTATGAGGATGTGCTCGTCGTCGGCGTCGACCCACATCACATGGGTCATCGGTTGCCCGCTTGGCAACAAGGTGGTGAAGGCGGCGAAGTTCTTGCCGTTGGCGAGGGCTTTGACGTCTGGGTAGATCATGTCACGAGGCTACCCGGCGATCGACGCCGAAGCCCTCGCCCTAAACAAAAAAGGCGGCCCGGGAACTACTCGAGAGAGGCGCCCGCGGACCGCTCCACGTCGCCGGCACAGGAGGCGCGGCTGACACCGGCCTTGTCCGTCGTCCCGTGGGAACTGAACCTGCGGTCCCCGTCTCTCGTTCACTTTGTGCCCCGGGACGTTCTTTATTTGGCCCTCTCGACGACGTGGCCCATCTCAGGGCTTAACTACGCCGCCGCAGGGACGCCTCGGCCACCCAGGGAGGCGTCCACCCGGCGTCAGCCGGGTTCATGTTGTGGCCCGGGGGCACGATCTCGTCGATGCGGTCCAGGACGCCCTCGTCCAGGTTGATCTCTGCCGCGGCCAAGACCCCGGTGAGCTGGTCCATCGTGCGTGGGCCGATTATCGCTGAGGTCACCCCCGGATGGGTCAGGACGAAGGCGACAGAAAGCTCGGGCAGGCTGTGACCGGTCTTGTCGGCCAACTCGGCCAACTGGTCGACCGCCGCCAGCTTGGCTTTGTTGGTCGGGTCGTCCATGTCGTAGCGGGCCGGGAGCCGTTCTGCCCTCCTGCTCGTGTTCTGTTTCCCTGTGCCGAAATTGCCCGATAGCCAGCCACCGGCGAGAGGGCTCCAGCTGAGCACGCCCATGCCGTACTCCTGGCATACCTGCAGGAGGTCGCTTTCGATCCCCCGGGCCAGAACGGAATAGGGCGGTTGCTCCGTCGACAGGCGTTCGCGGCCACGACGTTCGGCCACGCAATGCGCCTCCACGACCATCCAGGCCGGGAAAGTAGAGCTCCCGAAATAACGGATTTTCCCGTCATGGACCAGGTCACTCAAAGCAGAAAGAGTTTCGTCGATATCTATGCCAGGGCTCGGACGGTGGATCTGGTACAGGTCTATGTAGTCCGTCTTGAGCCGGCCCAGGCTGGCTTCGCACTCTGAAATTATCCAGCGGCGGGAGTTGCCTTCCCGGTTTGGGCCTTCGCCCATCCTCCCGTGGAACTTCGTGGCCAGCACGATATCCTGGCGCCGGCCCGGGCCGGCTTGGGCCAGGAAATCTCCGACTATCTCCTCTGATTCCCCGGCAGAATAGACGTCCGCCGTATCGATGAAATTGATGCCTTCATCGAGGGCGCGCTGAATTATACGGTGGCACTCTTTATGGTCGGTGTTGCCCCACGCGCCGAACATCATTGCACCCAAGCACAGCGGGCTCACCTCAACGCCGGTACGGCCTAGTGTTCTATACCTCATGACGCCGAAGCTAGTGCCATGCCGCCGCTTAAGCTAAATGGGCCTGGCTGGGCGCCGGCCGGGAGGAGCCGGCGTGGCGCTATTCCTCGGACTCGGCGATCGCCCGGGCGGCCGCGTTGCGCTCGGCCCATAGCCTGCGCCGCCGTTTCCAGAACGAGGTCTTCCAAACCTTGAACCCGCCTCGATGGCCGGGTGCGGGCGCTGACTTCGGTTTGGGCGAGGCTTTCCTCCCTACGTCATGCGCGACGACGGGCAGGACAGCGCCGTCGAGCGCCTCCTCGTCGAGTTGAGCGACGTGCAGGTGGCTCCGCGTTGCGTGCCGCGTCGTCCGGCTCGTCCGCCGGCGACGGCCTGTCGTGTCTTCGAAGAACGGAGTGTCCATCGCTCGGGTCATCTCCACCTCCGTTGCACCTGGTCTGTTCGACTAGGTGGCTATGTACCCATGGTGCCACGTCCGGTCGACATAGGGGAAGAAGATCTTTCGCGAAATATTGCGCCTCGCCAATATTTCAGCTCCTCGATGCTCTCTTTCACGTCGTCGAGGGCGCGGTGGGCGCCCGCCTTCTTGGGGGCGGCCAGGAAAGCTTCCGGGTACCACCTCCTGGCCAGCTCCTTGATCGTGGAGACGTCGATTGACCGGTAATGCAGGTAGTCCTCCAGTTCCGGCATATAAGCGGCCAGGAAGCGCCTGTCCGTCCCGATTGAGTTCCCGCATAGGGGGACCGTCCGCGGCTCGGGGACGTGCTGACAGATGAACTCGAGCGTCTCCTTGGTCGCCTGCTCGAGGGTCACAGCGGAGGCGGCGATGGCCTCGAGCAGGCCGCTACGGGCGTGCATCTGACGCACCACTTCGTCCATCGCATCGAGCGCAGCCTGCGGGGTGGCGATGACGAGGTCAGGCCCTTCGGCCAGTGTCTCGAGTTCGTCGTCTGTCACCAACGTCGCGATCTCAACGATCGTGTCCTTACTCGGGTCCAGCCCGGTCATCTCCAAGTCCATCCAAACGAGCACGTGCGGACTTTATATGCCACGGCGTGTACGCCGCGGCGGTCCCCAGTCGCCCCGACGGGGCGGCCGTTCTCAGCAGCGCTAGTACCCTGTTGTTTGTGTACGGCGAAGATGTCGTGAAGATAGAGGTGCGCCGGCTCGACCCAGAGCTGCCGCTGCCCGGCTACGCCCGCCCGGGCGATGCCGGAGCCGACTTGCGGGCGCGCACCGATGTAACGGTCCCGCCGGCCGGTGGCCGGGCCCTGGTGCCGACAGGGCTGGCCCTGGCCATCCCCGAGGGCTACGCCGGCTTTGTCCAGCCCCGGAGCGGCCTGGCGTTGCGCCATGGTGTCACGCTGTTGAACACCCCCGGCCTTATCGATGCCGGCTATCGCGACGAGCTCATGGTCCTGCTGGTCAATACGGACCCGGTCGAACCTTACGAGGTCCACCGGGGCGATCGCGTGGCCCAGTTGGTCGTAAAAGCGGTGGCTCGGGTTGAGTTCGTGGCTGTGGACGGACTGCCGCCGTCGGAGCGCGGCCTCGGCGGCTTCGGCCACAGTGGCCGTTAGGGAGCGGGTCATCCATGCCGGAACTGCCCGAAGTCGAGGCCCTGGCCCTGTTCGTGACCGAGAAGGCCGGCGGCGCGACCATAGAACGGGCCGAACTGGGGTCATTATCGGCCCTGAAAACGTACAAACCTCCCCTCGAATCGCTCATCGGCCGGACGGTGAAGGGGGCGGAGCGGCGGGGCAAGTACCTGTGCGTCCAGGCCGGCGACCTCTGGCTGGTCACCCACCTGGCCAGGGCGGGTTGGTTGAATTGGCGAGACCCGGTGCCACCCGCCCATGCCCGGCCCGGGAAGGGGCCGCTGGCGTTGCGGGTGGGCTTGTCGAGCGGGGCCGGGTTCGACTTGACGGAACAAGGTACGGAAAAAAGGCTGGCCGTGTGGCTGGTCACCGACCCTGCGGATATCGATGGGGTGGCGCGGCTGGGGCCGGATCCACTGACCCCGGGCTTTGACCTGGCCTCGCTCACCGCTGTCCTGGCCAAAGCCCCCGGACAGCTGAAAACCGTCCTGGCCGACCAGTCTCTGCTGGCCGGAGTGGGAAACGCTTATTCCGACGAAGTGCTTTGGGCGGCCCAGTTGTCGCCCTTCAAAACCGCATCCCGCCTGGACAGCGCAGAGATGTCCCGTTTGTACGAGGCGTTGACGGACGTGCTCCGCTCGGCGGTCGAGCGCAGCCTCGGCCAGGCGGCCAAAGAGCTGAAAGACGCCAAGCGGGCCGGAATGGCTGTGCACGGGCGGGCCGGGCAGGCCTGCCCACGGTGTGGCAGCACGGTGAGGGAGGTCTACCTTTCCAACCGGAGCTTTCAGTATTGCCCGCAGTGCCAGACAGGAGGCAAGGTCCTGGCCGACCGCCGCCTGTCCAAATTGTTGAAATGACAGGTTGTTGAAATGAAACGGGTTCCTCTGGACCTGAGCCGTGCAGGTCGCAATTGAGCTCGGGGCGCGGTAAAGGGAGCGTAGACAGCGCGGCCGCCAACGAGACCGTCTACCGCGGAGTCCGGTGGCGGCGGACACCTGCCGGGCGCATCTCCTGGTTCAATGACGGCCTCGGGCGCTGGGTGACGTGGTCACCGGGGGCTGATGCGCCTCCGCTGCCGTCTGGTTGGGGTGGCGGCGATGACAGCCGCCCCAGTCCGGCGGACGACCGGTCGCCTCGGTCTCGAGGTGGGCGCCGGCCGGCGACGCCCGAGGGCCCGCCGAAGGACGCTATGTCTCGCCGGCCGTCGATGCGTTCGCCGTACCGGCTGGCACCTCTCGTCATCGCTCTCTTGATCGTCGCCGTCGCCCTGTGGCAGGCCACGCGCCCGGCGTCTCACGCCACCAAGACCGACATTTCGGCCGCTGAGGCGCTGAAAGGCCAGTGCTTGGCCCGCAGCGGAGGAACGGCCAAAGCGCCGCGGTACTTGCCCGTGCCCGTCACGTGCTCCTCGAGTGCCGCCTCCGTGAAAGTGGTCGCGGTGCTGGTGCCGGGCTCGGGGCGGTCCGTTCCGTGCCCTGCGGGAAGCCTCGTCGTGCAGGTATTGGAACCCAACGTCGTCGGCGAGCCCAGCGAGTGCGTCCTGGCGCTGCGAACTTAAATTTAGGTGCCGGGGGCGACTCTAAGCCCGGGTGGGCGCCGCCACCAGCCGCAGCCGGCGCCCAGGAGCTATGCCCTCTGGTTTATGACGAGCCGGCGGTGCTCGACCCGCTGATGTCCGAGGTGTTCAGGGCTTCCCTGACCTCCTCGGCCGTGGCGCTGTCCTTGCTCAACGTCTTGGTGGCGCCCTCCATCAGGTCCACCAGCGCCTTGACCGATCCGGAATCCGTGATTACCAAAAGGTCGACGTCACCTTCGTCCATGGCATCGCCCAGATCCTTTATGTCGTCCCGCTTGACTTTTCGGCTGAGCTTGGCCACGATGCCACCGCCGGCGGCGCCGACCACGGCACTGCCGATCAGCGACGGCGGGAAGATGAGGCCGACCATGGCGCCAGCGATGGCGCCTTTGCCCCAGCCGTGGTGAGATTGCCGCCGCAGCGTGGTGATGTTGCCGTCAAGGTTGCGCCTGACAAGAGCGGCGTCGGCCAGATCGATCCCTCCGGACTTGGCCGAAGCCTCAATTGCATCCCAGTCTTGCTCGGCCAGCCTCTGGTCCGTGTAAACACCCACTGTCGTGCTCAGGTTCTTTGCCATGAAAGACCTCCAGGTAAGGGGCGCGCCGTCCTGCTGCGCTCGGCGGCCGTCGGCAACATAGGTCGTGCCCGGCCGCCGGCTCCCCACCCCAAGCGGGTGAAATCAGCTGCTGGACAGCTTCGGCAAAGGGGTCGGCCCCTCGCGGTGAGGTGTCCCCCAGGACGGTGCTCGTCCAGCGACGACCGGCGTCAGGGGCGCCCCGCCGCGGCTACGACCGCGGCTGTGCAGTCTGACGCCCTTGGAGGTTCAGGGCCTGGGTAATCAAGCGCCGGAGAGCGAGCCCTTTCACATCAACAGGGTGATGCCCGAGGCAGCGTGTTGGTATTTGCCTTGAAACACCGGGACCCCTCGAACGGGGTGTGACCGCTCTTGCCCGTGAGCAAGTGGGGAGGCAACTATGACGTCATCATCGGCAGCTCGAAGTGGGGGCATCAAACATCTGAACTGGACGTTGGTGGGTGCCTTCGCCATAGTTGCGCTAGTCGGCGGGGTCGTGGGAGGTTTCGTGGGCTATGCACTCCACCCCGGTACGGCATCGGCGGCCACAGGGGCGTCTTCGTCGTGTTCGATACCCAACATCGCCGACAATGTCCTGCCATCGGTCGTCACGATAAGCGCCAAGAAGGGTGACCACGGGGGAACCGGTTCGGGCTCGATCATCCGCTCGGATGGCTACATTCTCACCAACAACCACGTGGTGGGCTTGGCCGCCGACGGTGGCTCGGTCTCCGTGCTGTTCTCCAACGGCACGACCGCCCCGGCCACCATTACGGGCCGGGACCCGCTGACAGACGTGGCTGTTATCAAGGTCAACAAGAGCAAGTTGCCGGCCATAAAGATGGGCTCCTCCACAGACCTCGTGGTCGGCCAGACGGTCATCGCCCTCGGGGCGCCGCTGGGCCTGTCCAGCACCGTGACCAGCGGGATCGTGAGTGCCCTCGATCGTACGATCGCCGTCCCGGGTGAGGGCACCGAGACCGCCCTACTGATCGACGCCATCCAGACCGACGCCTCCATCAACCCCGGCAACAGTGGCGGGGCGCTGGTCAACTGCTCCGGGCAACTGGTCGGGATGCCCTCGGCGGGCGCCAGCGTACCGACGTCGTCGGGTGAGGCGACCGGCGGCAGCGTCGGGCTCAACTTCGCCATCCCCAGCGCCCTGGCCTCGCAGGAGGCCGACGAGATCATTTCCACCGGGAAGGTCACCCATGCCTACTTCGGCTTGACCGCAGTGCCGCTTTCTCCGGACGCCACCCTCGAGCATGGAGTGGCCGCCGGCCTGCTCGTCACGAAGATCGACCCCGGGGGGCCATCAGCGGCGGCCGGCCTCAGAGCCGGCGACATCATCACGAAGCTCAACGGCCAGGCCGTCGTCAGTACCGACGAGTTGATCACGCTTACTCTCACCCAGAAACCGGGCGACAAGGTCAAGGTCGAGTACCAGCGGGACGGCAAGTCGTACACGACGACAGTCACACTGGCGACGCAGCCGGCCGGGTCGCCGGCCGCACCGCCCACCAGCTGAAGGCGCAATGGCGCCACCGCCCGAGGCCTTGAGCACTCCGGCACGGCGCTTCTTCCAGGCGCTAGTCTGTTAGGACAACGCGGACGTGGCTCAGTTGGTAGAGCATCACCTTGCCAAGGTGAGGGTCGCGGGTTCGAATCCCGTCGTCCGCTCGCAAAAGTGCTGGTGAGAGGCTATGTTAGCGCCGTTAAAATACTTCGCCACAGCCTCGTACGGAAGCCAGTGGGAATATCGACGGCCGTCAATTGGTGTGCGAGCCCGGTTCATAGCTGACTCTGTGGCTCCGGCACCTGCCTGACACTCTCAGGATGCGCCCGGTATCCGGACGACACTGTCCCGGGCCTGCAGGACACTGCCGTCGGTCCCGAGGGCCCACCGACGCGCCTAGCCATGGCCGGGGACCGGCACCTGTACCGCGTCCGGCTCTTGGGCGTCAGGGGCCTTGGCGAACTTCCTTTCGCGACTTCCTGCTCCCAGAGAAGACGTTCTGGGCGGGAAGGAGAGGAGCGCAGTCCCGAAGCGCTTTGAGGGGGACCGGATTGAACTCTCACGGAGAGTGTGTGCCCCTCTTTGTTCCTCTTGCTATTTCAGCCGGAGTGACGGGGCGAGAGGAAGTTTGGCCGAGCGACAGGACCTACTCGGGCTGAAGGCGCTCCAAGCCGCCTGGTTTACCGCCAGAGACACAACCTGGGGGAGAGCCGCGGCCGCTACTCTGACGTAGCAGCACGCTTGTAAACCTTTGCCAAGCCGTCGTAGACGTGCTCAAGCGCCTCTGGAGCGCCATCGGCAAGGACGGCGTGAAAATACAGCGGAAGCCAGCTGTCGAGCGTGCTCACCATCAGGGCCAGCCCAGCGTACGGCTCGCCCTTCAGCTTGTCGCGGAGGACCGAGATCCACACTGAGCCCGGGCGGAGCCAGGCCCAGCCAACCCTCGATACGTCGAGCAGTAGGACGGTTGGCATCTTCGTCGCTTGCCGCCGTTTTTCGGCGATCTTGTTGTCGAGCTCCCGCTCGATTTCGCCCATGTGGCTGGTTAGCTCGGCGCCCTCCGATTGGAACTCGATGACCACGCTCGAGGGACCGTCAACGACGTCCTTTGTGACCAGCACCGTGAGTCGGGCGGTGTCGAAGCGCAGTGTCGTGGTGGGCCGCGAGTAGTCCTCAGCAGTGATGGAAGAAACGACCTCGCCGACCACCGTTTCGCAAACCTTCAGTGGCCTCTGGTCGAAGCGGAGGACCACGTGCAGACCCGGGCGCCCAGCAAGGGCAACTTCGAGCTGGTCGTGGATGGCCCAGGGGCCGTCGATGGCCCGGGTGCCGACCTCGATCCCGGAGTTGCCCTGCCCGAGTACCAGGTCGGGGTAGTCAGCGGCGAACTCGAACTCGATGCCGGCGCAGGCGAGCAGTGCCCCGACGACGAGTTCGGCCCTCAGCTCCAGGGCAGCCCCGAACGAGCGCAGCGAACGGAAGGCATCACGCTTACGGCTGAGCCGCAGCGGCTGCACAGCCTCGAGTCCCCCGATGACCTGGTCCATGGCGTCTAGGAACGGCGGCCATATCCAGGGCTCGCGCAGTGGGTGGTCAGGTCGCGCACCCGCCATCCAAGACGTCAGGTACGGCCTGCTCGGGGCAGGGTCCTCGGCGGTCATCCCTCGTGCCTCCATTGAGTTCTCGCGAGCTGAGAGTGACCCACCAGCCACAGGCAACCTTGTCCAAGTGCGGTGGCTTGGCTGCTCGTGTCTCTGCTCATGGGACTTTGAACTCGTCGACTATGGCGATGGGCAAGTCGGTGACCGTCGAGAGAAGCCGGCCCGCCAAATAAAGAGCCTCTCGGAGTTCCACGTCGCTCAGAGGTCGCCGACTACCGCCAAGTCGGTGCACTTCCGCGATCTCTTCGGCGAAGAGCGACGACCAACGCCGGGTTCGTCGCGGGGCTGGGTCCTCAACTCCGTTCGTCGTGTGTGGGAAGGCGGATAGCTCGGCGGGGGACCACTCCGGCTCCGGTTTGGCAGCAAGAGCCTCGATCAGTCGCAGAGTCGCATCCCTTCGGGCGAGCTGCTCTCGTGCCGCCACACGCTCGGCATGGCTCGAAAAGGGGCGGTCGAGCTCAGGCGGAAGCAAGCTCACGGAACTTCTCCTCCTTGTACCGGTAGCTACCGTGGAACCCCGAAAGCCGGATCACATTTGCGAGATCTGGAGCGGTGGCGCCATCGGTTGGGCGGTCCTGCTGAAAGAGATCTTCGAGGACCGAACTGAGCTCGACGACCTGGCCGTCGGCGAAACGAACAAGAAGGGTCAGCTCGCCGTCCATCCCGTCTACGTAGCGGGCCAATGTGGAAAACAGAAGGTCGGCTTGGTGCTCGATGCGCGAGATCTCGCCCTGGGCGACGCCCAGGCGTTGGGCCACCGAGGCTTGGGTGAGGGAGCGGACGCGCCGAAGAGCAGCGAGGGCTTCGCCATAGGCGGCCCGGCGTCGCTCGGCTCTTTGCGCCGCAGCGTCTCTGGCGGCTTTATAGGAGGGCTGCTCGCTGCGCTCGTGCTGATTGGGATTGTAAAGGTCCCATCCCTCGGGCAGGTCGGTCATTTCGGCTTCTCCTTGGACTTTGCAAGGGCTCTGAGGTAGGCGTCGAACCGTTCGTCAGCAACCGGCACGTTGGCTACGTACCAGGCGTTGCCGATCCCGGCTTTGTTGCCCGCGAGGAGGAGAGCAGGCACGTCGTCTGGCCCGAAGCCGACGAGAACGCGATAGGCCTGGTCTTGGCCTATGTCGACCCGTACCTCGCCCATGTTGGGGAAGTGCTTCGCGGTCTGCACTCGGTGGCGGACGTCGGGCAGGGCGGCCGCCCTGCCGTGCTGCTCAAGGTATGCCAACGCTTGGTCCACCTCGGCTCGTGCCTCGTCCTCCAGGTTGGCCAGCCACGTCGCAACCTGAGGGTGGCGGGGCAATGCCATTGTGGGTCAGCATAGACTCATTTCCATATCGGGTTAAGTCTATAATGCCGGGGACCGACTCCGTCCTAGCGGCGGCGGCTGGTTCCTGGTAGCGCCCGAGAGTTGGCGCCCCAGCTGGGCGCCATCGCCTGCCCCGAGAGAGCGGTTGGTCCACGGGCGGGAGCGGGCGCCTGCGAACCCGGCCCATAAGCACCTGGTCCCCCCTCCCGCCGCATCATCCAAGGTGGTGCCCGTCCAGCACAAGCGAACCGCACTCAACTGGAAAGGTACTTCTTCCATGCTGGTTTCGCCCGTGGGGCTCTACGAAGCATCCAGCGGACGCGCCGGCAACGCTGCCACAGATACGTGAATACCAACTCGACGTCGTCGTCGGGCATGGGGCAGTCCCATGAGGTTGGCTCCGCGCGGCCGCAGTCCGGTTCTCGCTCGCCCGACGTCTGTCCTTGATGCGGGCGGGCCGTTGTAGGGTCAGCCAGGTCGTAGAGCGCCCGTGTGGACGGCAAAGACCGACACAGGGGATCCAGCGACCGCGAGAAAGGTGCGCTACCTTCAGGCGTGGCCCTGCAGCACCGTCTCCAGTTCGCTCTGCGCGGCCCCGAGTATGGTTTCGCAATCCTCCCTCGTCATCATGCACGAGTCGCGATCGAAGTTGCCGGGACTTGCAACAACCATGTTCAAGCGGGCAACCACGCGATGTCCGGACGGCGACCCGAAGAAAGGCGAACCGGGTGCACCGAAGCCGTGTCGGGGGCACGCAGAACGACACGCTAACCGCGGGCGCTCGACGCCTCCGAATCGGCAACTTGCGTTTCTGACGTATACAAACGAGTTCTTCGCCCGTGTTCAAGCAATGTCGTGAGACCAGCGAGCTCATATGTGTTCGCGGTCTGGCGCGCACGCCCGTCCACGTTGCCGCGCGCTACACCGTCGTTATCGTACAAACTTCGCCGACCACACCGGGTTATCGAGCGCCATTATGTTGCGGACCTGCCTTCGCCTTCGCCGGTTTCGGGTGCTGGCGAACGCGAGGGCCCGAAGGTCGGGGCGGGGGTCCAGCACCCCGCATGTGTCTGGTGAGTGCACCTCCACCCACGTTGCGCCGCCACCCCTGATCCACCCGGCGGCCTCAGTTCAGCCATTCCCAGCGGGTTACACTGCACTCGGCCTTCGCTTGGCCAAGGGCTGGCGTCGGGTGGTGCTGGCGTGTGGGTCGTCAGGTGCGGGCGCCGCTGCCAGGCGACCTGGGACCGGTGTAGCTGACCGAGAAGCCCTCCGGGCTGAAGGCCGATGGCTTCGACACCTGTTGGCCGCCCTGGAGCATGGTCATGTCCCACAGCGCCTTCTGGGGGCCGCCGGCCATCTGCATCCCACGGAAGCTGACCGCGGGAGAATAAGCGGCGAGCTGCACAGGACGGCACGACGACAGCAGCCCGGGGCAGTTGGACGGCCTCTCGACGACCCACTCGGCGCTCACCCCGGGCCCGGCGTACGGCTCGGGGGGTGTCGTATAGGCGAGGCCGTTGGTGTCGTCCGCCACCCTCATCTCCCACAACTCCGGCCCGGTTTCCCACACGGCCACCGTCACTTTGTCACCCGTCTTCACACCGAGGCCGGTTATGGTGACCGAGGGCTCCGGGTAGGCCTCCCACCAGGGCTCGACGTCGTAGCCATCGGGACTGCTCGGGTCACGCGTCTCGTATACGCCGGCCTGGATAATCGAGGTGCCTGACGGGGCCGGGTAAACAAACGGGCCCGACTTCGGGACCCCGTCGACGCCGACCCACTCGGACACAGACGCGCCCTTCGGGGTACCAGGTTCCAACGCCGGGACGGTGAAAGTACCCCGGGCGGCGCGGTAGAGCCCGCCGAAGGCGACGTAACCGGACCAGATCAAGTTCTTCACGTCCCTGACGGGGACCGAGGGCGCTTGCGCCGGAGCCAACGGCGTGGAAGGGACCACCGCTTGGTTACCCGGCTCGAGGTGCACGTAGAACCGGCCGCTGGACATGGAGGTGGCACTGCGGGCCAGCAGGGCTAGTACAACGGTACGGCCGACCGAGGCGAGGTTGGCACCGAAGGTAACGGGCGCGCTGAAGTTACCACCGCTGCAAGTTGTCGAGCCATGGGAGTACACCACGGGGATGGCGAAGCTTAACAACACTTCCAGCTGGCAGGAGGTGGCATCCTTGACATGCCCGGTGACGGTCACGATCCCCCCGCTGGCGGGCAATACCCAGGGCGCAGCGTCGACCGACAAGACTAGGGCGGGTGCCGCGGTCGCACCGGCGGCGGCCGGGCCCACGGAGGCGACTTCAGTCACGGCCAGCGCCACGAGAACGGTAAACACGCGCACCAGATAAGGCCTGCCGGTCATGTCGTGGCCACAACTGTACGTTGCTGGACTCGGCGCCTACAGCGCGTGCTTCCCCCGGGTCATAGCGACTTTGACGGCCCGACTCCGGCACTCATCACGTGCCAAACGTGTAAATAACGCGGCTGCGTCTTAGTGCTTTTCCCGGGCCCTGCAAGTGGACGCCAGCTCTCGGCTCGGTGGGCCGCGCGTAAGGTCCGCCCCGGACGCGCCAATGCTCTCGACCCTGTCCACCAGGCGGTGGCTCGACGCCCCGGCCACCTACGAACCTGACCCTGCGCTGTTGTGTGACGCTCTCGTTGGGCCACGGCGTTGGTGTACCGGATGGCGGTCGCAACCCAGAGAGTCAGTGACTTCGAGCGCTTCGCTGCCTTGGCTGTCATCAAGCCGTGGCTTTGCCAGTCAGCCCGGCTCCTTCGCTGACCCATTTCGGTAGCGGCGCCACCGTGCGGAAGAACCGGAAGGCCCATGCCGCTCC
>DATJUH010000130.1:0-14835 GCA_035502515.1 Acidimicrobiales bacterium | reverse complement strand
GGCACGGGTGGTCTTGCACGACCTGCGTCAGGGCTCGCCGACGGACAAGGCGACCCTCGGCATTGAGGTCGATGCGGACAATGCCCTCGGTGTGTTTATACCTCCCGGGGTGGCACACGGCTTTGCCACCCTCACCGACCTGACCATTGCCTACATGGTCGACAGCTACTACAACCCGGCCGACGAGCTCGGTGTGGCGTGGGACGACCCCGAGGTAGGCGCGAACTGGGGCGTCGATAGCCCCGTCCTTTCCTCCCGTGACAAAGCCAACCCGCTTCGGGCCGACCTCGACCCCGCATTCCGCCCTCACGCCAGCCTGCGCCGGTGACCGTGAATACCCCGAATATCGCGAACACCGCGAACACCCCGAACACCGATGCCCTCCGCATCACCGCTCTGGCCGGAGGGGTGGGCGCGGCTCGAATGTTGAGAGGGCTGTCCGCCGTCGTCGGCCAGGCCAACATCACCGCCATCGTCAACACCGGCGACGACATGATCCTTCATGGCCTGTACATCAGCCCCGACATCGACACGGTCACATACACCCTGGGCGGGGCGGCCAACGACGAAACGGGGTGGGGCCTGGACAAAGAGTCATGGGCGGTGATGGACGCCCTCCGGGCCTTTGAGGGCGACGAGAGCCCGCCCGCAGCCAGCCTCACGTGGTTCAGTCTGGGTGACCACGACTTGGCCACTCACTTGTTCAGGACTGGCCGGCTGGCCGGCGGTGCCACCCTTTCGCAGGTCACGGCCGAGGTCGCCTACCGTTTCGGGGTGCAGGCGCGCCTGGTCCCGATGTCGAACAACAGGGTCGAGACGCGGGTCACGGTGGAAATGGGGGGCATCGCCCGCAACTTCGGAGGGATCTCAGGGGAGGCAAAAGAGGCGGCCGAGTCGGCACCGGGAGCCGACCACAAAAACGGCCCGGGCCCGGTCGAAGTCGGGTTCCAGGAGTACTTCGTGGGGTTCCGCCACAGCGTCGAGGTCAAGGCGGTGCGCTTCGCCGGGGCAGAGGTGGCCCGCCCGGCTCCAGGTGTACTCGCCGCCATTGCCGAAGCAGACCTGGTCGTGATCTGCCCGTCCAACCCGATCGTTTCGATCGGTCCGATGATGGCCGTCCCCGGGATCGCCGACGCCGTTAGGGACCGTCGCAGTGACGTAGTGGCCGTATCCCCCATCATCGCCGGCCGGGCGCTCAAGGGGCCCGCCGACCGTATGCTCAGCGAGCTCGGCCACGAGGCCTCCGCGGTGGGGGTGGCCCGGCTCTGGTCGCCCCTGGCCGCCACGCTGGTAGTAGACGAACAGGACGCCGCGCTGGCTGCGAGAGTCGAAGCGGAAGGGATGCGCTGTGTCATTGCCCCCTCGGTCATGTCGGGGCCGCGGGAAGCGGCCAACCTGGCCCGGGCCGTGCTCGGCGCCGGCACCCCCGGCTGACGCTCTCTTCCGGCCGCGGCGCGAGCAACCAGAGCATGATCTCCCTGGTCCCGGTGGAAGGGATACCGGAAGTGGCGCCGGGCGACGAACTGGCTGACCTCATCCTGGCCACGGCCCAACTGCAGGAGTACGACGTGGTGGTCATCACCCAGAAAGTCGTCTCCAAGGCGGAAGGCCGGCTCGTTGACATCGACCCCACTGACCTCGTGGCTCGCCGGCAGCTGGTTCTGTCCGAGAGCGTACGTGTCCTTCGGGACCGTGATGGGCTGATCATCTCCGAGACCCGCCACGGGTTCGTCTGCGCCAACGCCGGCGTCGACCTGTCGAACGTCGCCGACGGCCAGGCCGCCTTGCTCCCCGTGGACCCGGACCGCAGCGCCCGCCACATCCGGGACGCCTTACGGGCCCGGACAGGCCTCGAGCTCGCCGTGATCATTACAGACACTTTCGGCCGGGCCTGGCGAACAGGCCTTACAGATGTGGCCATAGGGTGCGCCGGTATCGCCGCCGTGGTCGACCTCCGGGGCACGCGGGATACTGCCGGCCGCGAGCTCGCTGTGACCGAGGTCTGTGTGGTTGACGAGATGGCCGCGGCGGCCGAGCTGGCAAAAGGGAAGGCCAGCGGCGTCCCGGTGGTGGTGGTCCGAGGCGTCGAACGGTCCTGGTTCCGGGAGTCGTCAGTGCGGGCCGAGGTAGTGCGGCCGCACAACCAGGACCTCTTCCGCTGACGCCTGATCGGATGACGCGGTTCCGATGGAGCGCGGCCCCATGAACGCCGGGCCCCATGAACGCCGGGCCCCATGAACGCCGGGTTAGCCGGCTGACGCCTGCTCCCGGGACCAGTCGAGCACCGCGGCCGTCCCCTTTTCCACCGTCGTCCACGGTTTCCACCCCAGGTGCATGGCCGCCCGGCTGGGGTCGAGGAAATTTCTTTGCAGCTCACCCGGGCGGGCCGGCGCGTATATCGGTGGCTGGGTGACGCCGGCATTTCGGGCCATGGCCGCATAGAGGTCGTTGACCGAGGTCTCCGATCCGGTGCCGATATTGCAAAGGAGCCCGGTGCCGCGTTCGCCGGCCCTCGAAAAGGCATCGACGACGTCGTCGACGAAGACAAAATCCCGGGTCTGCTTGCCGTCCCCGAAAATAAGGCAGGGCTCACCCGAGAGCAGCCGGCCGGCGAAGATAGCGACTACGCCGGCTTCACCCCTCAGGTCCTGGCGGGGCCCGTAGACATTGGCCAGCGCCAGCGCCGTGTACTCGAGGCCGTGCAGTTCGCGGTAAGCGAAAAGGTAATCACCGACCGCCTTCTTGGCCACGCCGTAGGGCGACAGGGGTCTCTGGGGTTGCGATTCTTTGACCGGCAACTGTTCGACGTCCCCGTAGATCGTCCCGCCGCTCGAGGCGAACACCACCTTGCGAGCTCCGGCCGACCTGGCGCCCTCGAGGACCCGCAGAGAACCCAGCACGTTCGTATCGGCGTCGAACACAGGGTCCGCCACCGATACCCGGACATCGGCCTGGGCGGCCAGGTGGTAAACGACGTCCGGCTGGCGCCGGGCCATCAACCCCACCAGGTCGGGCGAACGGATATCCAGCTGGTGGAAATGGAACCGGCCCGTACCCTCGCCCCTGGCCTCGGCCAGGTTGGCCAGCGAACCCGTGGACAGGTTGTCCACCACGTCGACCGTGTGCCCTTCGGCCAGCAGCCTGTCCACCAGCGTGGACCCGATGAAACCCGCCCCGCCGGTGACCAGGGCGCGGTAAGGCGTCCTCGCCGGGCTGGCGCTCACCTGGCGCCGGTCACTTCTTGGCGGTCGTCGTGGTGGTGGAACCGGCCGAGGTCGTCGTATGGCTCGTCGCCGTGGTGGCGGTCGTCTTGGGCGCCGCCGTGGTGGGCACGGTGGCGCCCGAGGCGGCGGCGGTGGAGGTCGTAGTGTTGGCCGCGGCTGCGATGGTCGTGGTCAATTTCGAGATCACCGAGGCCGGCGGCTGGAGGACGCTCAAGGTCTGCCCACTGGCCGGGGCGGGCAGGAAGGCCATGGTGACGAGCCAGTCGTTGCGCAGCAAGGTGCCCTGGTTGCAGTCCGGGATGCAGGTGTTGTCGGAGCTCTTGGTGTTCTGCAGCACGCCGTCGGACGCAGGCTCCTGTGGCGACGACCACGTCATCACGTAGACGTGGCCGGGCTTGCCCTCGCATGTCTGCCCGTCCTGGTAAAGGTGGCCACCCGGCAGTTGCAACTGAGCGGCGTTGAGCGTCATGCCGATCGAGGAAGCGAACTTGCCCAGGGTGGCGTTGTGCCCGGCGGCGGACTTCACGGTCGGGCTGATGGTGATTATCCCCGCCTCTTTGGTGGTGATGCCGTAGGGGTCCTTGTTGTTCGGGACGTAGGCCAGCAGTTTCCCGCAGGCCTCGACGGCGTAACCCTGGTACCACGGCGGGCTCTGCCCCACCGTCGGCGCCGTATTGCCGGCGCTGTTGACCTTGGCGTCGCGGTACTGAGTGGCGTTGTAGATGCCGAGGACACCCAGCACGACCAGCACCACGAGACCGAGGTAGTACGTGTACGCCGGCCGGCTCGCGTACGACCGGCTCCCACCGAGCCCGGCGGCGCGAGCTACCTTCTTGGAAGAAGAGGCTTTGCCCATAACCGCCTCCCAGGTTACCTGCTGATGACGCCAGGGCCCATGCGCCCCGGTGCCGGCGGGTCTCCGGGAACGGCGCCGGGCGAGTGCCCTGGGCCGGAACGAGCGGCCAGCCGGGGAGCGAGTGCCCGGCGGGCCATCGTCATCCCGAGCCGGACGCCCAGGCCCACCACTACCAGCGGCAACAACCAGCGCCGCCAGCCGGCGGTGGTGCGCTCGGCAAAGCGCCACATGGCGATATGGTGGGCAAACAGCATCCGGTACGGGTGACGGTCGGTGGACACCCCCTGGATGTGCGTGACCTGGGCCGCCGGTTCGTAGGCGATCGACCACCCCTTGTCCCGCAAGCGCCGGCAAAGGTCGACGTCCTCCAGGTACATGAAGAAGGTGGTGTCGAACCCACCGACCTCGTCCCACGCCTCCCTCCGGGCCAGGAAACAGGAGCCCGAGACCCAGTCGACCTCGCGCTGGCCGGCATGGTCCCAATCGGTCATCCGGTAACGTCGCGAGAACGGGTTCCCGGCCCAGAACTGGCCGACGATCCCATGCCCGAGCGCCTCCATCATGTCCGGGAACCTTCGCGCTGACGGGTACAACTCCCCAGCGGCATCGACGATGCGCGGGCCGACAATCGCCACCTCGGGGTTCGTCCCCAGGAAGCGCCGCATGGTGGTCACTGCGCCCGGTTCGAAGGTGACGTCAGGATTGGTCACGAGCACGTAGGCGCCATCTGACAGCGCCGCACCGATGTTGGCCCCCGTGCCGTAACCCAGGTTGGCCCCGGTGGGCACCCATTTCGCCGTCGGGTGATGTTCCGCCAGCGCTTGCGCCGACCCGTCCGTGGACCCGTTATCGGCGACAACGACCATGCCCACGCCCTCGCCGGAAAGGCTGTCTATACAGGCCAGCAGGTGCTCTTTGGTGTTGTAATTTACGACAACGACCGAAACGTCCTCGTTCACGTCGCGGCGAGGAGGTGCTTGACCAGGAGTTCGAGCGGCTCGTGGTAATCGACCAGGAGCGGGATGCCGAGCAGTCGCAGGGCGGCATTGTCGAGGACCGAATTAGCCGGGCGCGGCGCCGGGCGAGGGGGGTCGAGGTCGGCCGTCTTTATGGGTAGGACCCGGCCGGCATCGTGGCCCGCCGCGGCCAGCACGTCGCCGGCAAAGCCATACCACGAGGTGGCGCCTTGATTTGTGACGTGGAAAATACCGGGTATACGGGAAATAGCCAACTGGACGAGCATCCCCGCCAAATCAGCGGCGAAAGTGGGGCAGCCACGCTGGTCGTCGACAAATCGCAACGGGCTCGGGCTGTCGGCCATCCTCAGTACCGTTTTCACGATGTTGCCGCCGTACTGGCCGCAAATCCACGAACTGCGGACGACGGCTGACCCGGGCAAAAGCGAAAGCACCTCCTGCTCGCCGGCCCGTTTTGATCGCCCGTAAACGGACAGCGGGTTGGTCTCGTCCCACTCCCGATAAGGCGACGTAGACGTGCCGTCGAACACAAAATCCGTGGAAATATGGAGCAAATGGGCACCGGCCCTGCGGGCGCCTTCGGCCACGTTGCGAGGACCCAGGGCGTTGGCGGCAAAAGCCTGGTCCACGTTCTCCTCACAGGCGTCGACGGCGGTGTTTGCCGCCGCGTTGATCACTATGTCCGGTTCCCACTCGCCCGTAACCTGCAGGACGCGCTCGCGGTCGGTTATGTCGAGGTCCGAACGACCGAGCCCCAGCACCTCATTTTGGCGACCGCCACGAAGGAGCTCGACGACCTCGCGGCCAACCTGGCCCGAAGCGCCGGTGACCAGGACTCTCAATGCCCGCTCGTTTTCAGCGGCTCCCACCACCACCGGTTGTCCCGGTACCAGGAAAAGGTCTGGCTGAGAGCGTCGTCCCACTCGTGTTCGGGCGCCCACCCGAGGCCGCGCACTTTGCCGGCGTCAATGCAATAGCGGCGGTCGTGGCCCAGGCGGTCCTTTACATATTCGATGCGGTCAGGCCCGGCCTGCGCCAAGTCGAGCAATTTGTCGGTTAGCTGGCGATTGGTCAGCCCGTTGCCTGTGCCAATGTTGTAAATCTCGCCTTCTTTGCCCGAGCGCAGGACGAGGTCCACAGCGGCACAATTGTCCTCGACGAAAAGCCACTCCCTCTCGTTTAGGCCGTCCCCGTACAACGGCACTTTCTGGCCGTCGAGGAGGTTGGTTAGGAAAAGCGGGACCACCTTTTCAGGGAACTGCCACGGCCCGAAATTGTTCGACGAGCGGGTCACCAATACGGGGAGGCCGTACGTGGAGTGGTACGAGAGCGCGATCAGGTCCGAGCCGGCCTTCGATGCGGAATAGGGAGAACGCGGTTCCAGCCGGTCGGACTCCCCCGACATGCCTTGCTCGACCGAGCCGTACACCTCGTCCGTCGAGACGTGCACCACCCGCTCGACCTCGGCGCGCCGGGCCGCGTGCATGACGAGGTTGGTGCCCACGCAGTTGGTCAGCGCGAAGGCTTCCGGGCCGGCGATGGACCTGTCGACATGGCTTTCCGCCGCAAAGTGGACGATGGCATCGTGGCCGGCGAGCCCCTCCTCCAGCACGGGGAGGTCGCAGATATCGCCGTGAACGAACCGGTACCGGTTACCGAAGGTGTCCTCGACGTCGCGCAAACTGGCCAGGTTGCCGGCATACGTGAGGGCGTCGTACACCGTCACCTCGTCAGCGGTGTGGTTGAGCACCCACCGTACGTAGTTCGAGCCGATGAAACCGGCCCCGCCCGTAACGAATAACTTCATGGCCCGCGAGGCTACTAGCGGCCGGCGTTATGAAAGGTCGACGAGGCAGTGGTCCCCCACCATCAGCCTTGTGGCCCGGGGCCGGCGCTCGCTCCGGGTCACCTCGGCGCCGTAACCCAGCAGGGAGTCCTCGATACGGCCGGCGTCCACCACTTTCACGGACCCGGCCAGCACCGAATGCTCTATCTCCGAGTGGTGGATGACGCAGCCGGCACCGATGGCACTGAACGGGCCGATGAAACTATCCGTTACTTCCGTACCCGCCCCTATTACCGCCGGCCCACGCACGTGGCTCCGGACCAGGCGGGCGCCTGCTTCCACCACCACCCGCCCGTCCAGCTGGCTTTCGGCATCGACCTCGCCGTCGACCCGCCGTTCAACACCCTCCAGGAGCAGGCGGTTGGCCTCGAGCAGGGGAGTGAGCTTCCCGGTGTCGATCCACCATCCGGCCAGGATCTCCGACAGGACGGTGTGCCCGGCATCGATCAACCACTGGATGGCGTCGGTGATCTCGAGCTCACCACGGCCCGACGGCTTGATGGAACTGACAGCCTCGTGGATACGGTGGTCGAACAGGTAAACCCCGACGAGGGCAAAGTTCGACGGCGGAACGGCCGGCTTTTCCACCAGGCGCAGCACCCGGCCGGCGCTGTCCAGCTCCGCCACCCCGAAACGTTGCGGGTCCTCCACGGCGGCCAACAGGATCTGGGCCGCCGGCAGGTAAGGTTCGTCGTCGCCCAGCTGGGGCCGGATGGCCCGGGACCGTTGCGCCTCGAAGCGGGCGACGAAGTCGCCGAGATCCTGCTGTAACAGATTGTCGCCCAGGTACAGCACGAAATCGTCGTCACCCAGGAACTCCCGGGCGATGAGCACCCCGTGGGCCAGTCCGAGGGGGGCCTCCTGTTGCAGGTACGTGACTTCCAGATCCCAGTCCGAGCCGTCCCCGACCGCCGCTTTGATCTGCGCTCCGGTCTCACCGATAACGATCCCGACTTCCCTGATCCCGGCGGCCGCGATCGCTTCGAGGCCGTAGAACAGGACGGGCTTGTTGGCCACGGGCACGAGCTGCTTGGCCCGGGTGTAAGTGATGGGCCGCAACCTGGTCCCGGCTCCTCCGGAGAGCACCAGTGCCTTCATTGTGGAAAGAGGTTAGGCGTTCCGGCCGGCGTCACGTGAGTTACGTCGCCCGCTGCCACTGTGACCAGAGCCCCGCCGCCGTCGCGAACGACGAGACGGCCTTGCTCGTCTACGGCGACGGCCTGGCCGAAGAGCGCTTCGGCGCCCGCGCCGAGCTGCACCCGGACCTCACGGCCGACCGTGCCGCAAGTGGCCTGGTAGCGCCGGCTCACGCGGTCCCAGTGGCCGTAGAGACGGTCGAGAGCGACAAGGGAAGCCACCAGGAGCTCGGCCCGGTCGACGGGGCGGCCGGCGGCGGCGCTGAGGTGGGTCGCCGCCGGCTCCGGCCCGTCGGGCGCCCAGGCCACGTTGACACCGGCGCCGACTACGAGCCCTCCGCCGGGGCCTCCGTCCGGCGACTCGGCCAAAATGCCGGCCAGCTTCCGGTCCCCTACCACGAGGTCGTTCGGCCACTTCAACTGGACCTCCACCCCCGCTACCTCCTTGGCCCCCTCCACCAGGGCCAGGGAGACGGCGGCCACAGCCAGGTGGCGACGGGCCGGCGGGAGCTCTTCATCGCCGGGCCGCAGCAACACGGAGAACAGCAATGACCTCCCGGGGGGTGACTCCCACCGGCGGTCGAAACGACCCCGGCCGGCACTCTGGTAGTCGGCTACCACTACAAGGCCCTCCGGGGCGCCTGAACCCGCCTCGTCCAGCAGCACCGAGTTGGTCGAGGTGGTCTCCGGCAGCTGAATGACCGCCGCGAACCGAGTCCCGGCCAGCCGCTCCAGCTGTCCTTCACCAAGGACCAATCCATTAAGGTACGGGCCCAAGCCTTGCTGGGGGAGAGGGTCGACGTCCATACGCCCAGCCTGGCAGACTGCCCCCAAGTGCCGGCACAGTCGAATGGAACACCCATAACCAGGGCCCTGATCGCCAACCGGGGCGAGATAGCCGTACGGGTGGCGCGAACCTGCCGGGACCTGGGCATTGCCTCGGTGGCCGTGTACTCCGAAGCCGACCGCCACTCACTGCACGTACGAGTGGCCGATGAGGCCTACTTCCTCGGCGGCCCGGGCGCGGCCGAGAGCTACCTCTCGATTGACAAAGTCATTGAGCTCGCACAACAAGCGGGAGCGGACGCGGTCCACCCGGGCTACGGCTTCCTGGCCGAGAACGCCGCTTTCGCTCGCGCCGTGGTGGAGGCCGGCGTGGTATGGGTGGGCCCTCCGCCCGCAGCCATCGAGACGATGGGCGACAAGATCAGCAGCCGGGCGGCGGCGACGAAGGCCGGCGTGGCCCCCGTACCGGGCACCGACGGGGCGGTCACGGGCCCCGACGAGGTGGTCGAGTTCGGCGAAACCGTCGGTTGGCCGATTGCCATCAAGGCCGCCTTCGGTGGCGGAGGCCGCGGCATGCGTGTCGTCCTCTCACCTGAAGCGGCGGCGGATGCTCTCGAGTCAGCCCACCGGGAGGCAGAAAACAGCTTCGGCCGGCCCGAGTGTTACCTCGAGAAGTACTTGCCACGGCCCCGGCACGTAGAGGTCCAGATCCTGGCCGACTCGTTTGGGCACGTCGTTCACCTCGGGACCCGGGACTGCTCTGTGCAGCGCCGCCATCAGAAGCTGGTCGAAGAAGCGCCCGCCCCCGACCTGCCGGCCCCCGTCGTGTCGGAAATGGGCGAGGCGGCCGTTCGGGTGGCCAGGAGCTGCGGTTACGAAAGCGCCGGGACCGTCGAGTTCATCTACGAGCACGGGCAGTTTTACTTCCTCGAAATGAACACTCGCTTGCAGGTGGAACACCCTGTGACGGAAATGGTCACCGGCCTCGACGTGGTGGGGCTGCAGTTCCTCGTGGCCAGCGGCAAAGAGCTGCCCTTTTCCCAGGACGAGGTCAAGTTCCACGGCCATTCGATCGAGGCCCGGGTCAATGCCGAGGACCCGGCGGACGGCAAGTTCACTCCGGCACCCGGTCTGGTCACGAGGCTGGCGGTCGCCGGAGGCCCGTGGGTGCGCACGGACCAGGGTTACGAGACCGGCGACTCCGTAAGCCAGTACTACGACAACTTGCTGGCAAAGGTCGTGGCGTGGGGGCCCGACCGGTAGAGCGCCCGCCGGCGGCTCTTACGCGCTCTGGCTGAGACCGAGATCGAAGGGATCCCGACCACCATCCCGGCTCACCTGGCCGTGCTGGCCCACCCGGACTTCATTGCCGTGCGCCATTCGACAACGTGGCTGACCGAACGCGTTGACCTCTCAGCCGTGCCCGTTGGCGGGCGGGGCCTGGCCGAGGAGGTGCCGGCCGGGGCGCACCCGGAGGACATCGAGGTAGAGGTAGACGGGAGGCGTTTCGAGGTCAAGGTGTGGCTGCCCTCGCGAGGAGTTCGGCCCGTACGGCCGGCCGTCGCCCCCGCCGGGGGCCGCTCGGGAGCGGGAGCGCCCCGGGCCGGCGCGCCGGCGCCGGCGCCGACGGCCGGTGGTGGCGGTGGTCAGGTAACCGTCCCAATGCAGGGAACGGTGGTGAAGGTCCTGGTCAACACCGGGGATGAGGTCGAAGCGGGCCAGACCGTGTGTGTCCTCGAAGCCATGAAAATGGAGAACAACATCGTCAGCCAGTGGACCGGCCGGGTGAGCGAGGTCCGGGTTGACGCCGGAGACCCGGTCGGGACCGGGGACGTCATCATCGTCGTCGGCCCGGGCGGCGGTTAGTACAGGCGCTAGTACAACTCCCAATCAAGGCCGATATCGAGCGCCTTCGAGGAGTGGGTCAGGGCACCGACGGCCAGGAAGTGGGCGCCCGTCATGGCTACCTCCCGCAGATGGCCGAGCTGGAGACGGCCGGACGCTTCGACCTTGGCCCCATGAGCGATGGCTCGTCTTACGGCCTCGGCGATGTCGGGCAAGGACATGTTGTCCACCAGTACGAGAGCGGCTCCTCCCTCCAGCGCTTCGTCCAGCTCCTCGAGGTTGTCGACCTCGACCTCCAGCGTCAACCCCCGCCGCCCGGCCGCCTGCAGGCGAGCGGCCTCCATCGCCGCCCTGACCCCGCCCAGTGCGGCTATGTGATTGTCTTTCACCAACAGGCCGGACGACAGGTCCATCCGGTGGTTCTGACCGCCCCCGCACCGTACGGCGTACTTCTCCACCGCCCGCAGCCCGGGCAGGGTCTTACGGGTGTCCCGTATCACGGCCCCCGTGCCGGCTACTTCGTCGACCATGGCCGCCGCCATCGTGGCAATGCCGGAGAGGTGGGTGAGGATGTTGAGCAGCGTGCGTTCAGCGGCCAGCAGGGTGTCCGACGGGCCGTCCAGGGTGCCGAGGACCGCCTGAGCTTCGGTCCGGGCCCCGTCGGCGACCGGCAGCTGGGCCTTCGCCCGGCCCGTCCCGAGCCGGTCGCTGACCTCGTCGAGCACGAGCTGGACGGCGACAAGGCCGGAAACGGTGCCGGGTTCCCGGGAAACGATGGATGCGCTCGCCGGCCTCGGGCCGACAGCGGCACCAGTGGGATCGCCGTCCGGCAGGTCTTCGGCGACGGCGCGGGCCACCATTTCCTCTAAGCCCGGCCAGGGGGGTTCGAGCGAGGTCACCCCGTTATCGCCGTCGGGCCGCCCACGGCGGCGGGATAGCGGCCTGCCGGCAGCTCGGCGGGGACCGGCTCGTTGACCGCCAGGTCCCCAACTGCCAGCTCACCGCCCAGCTGCTGGACGACCTGGCGCACCTGCCATGAGGATCGGGGCGTGGGGTGGTCCGTCCTCCAGTGAGCGCCTCGGGACTCAGGTCGCCTGGCCGCCAGGGCGGCGACCACCCGCGCCACCTGGGCCATGTTCGTCAGCTCCCAGGTCCCGGGCCCATCCGGGCCGGTGGGCGTGGCCGTGGCCAGGTAGCTGGCCAGACGCTCGATGCCCTCGGCATCCCGGGCCACCCCGGCGCCAGCCTGTACAGCGCGCCGCAGGGAGTCCCGGTCGAGGGCGTGACCGGAAATGTGCTCGCTGGCGCCGGCCCCGCCCAGTGCATCAGCGAGGGGCACCACAGGCCGCGGACCGACGGGCCCGCCTGCGGCAACTATGAGTTGGGCCGCCCGCCGTCCTATCACTGCCCCTTCGAGCAGTGAGTTCGAGGCCAACCGGTTGGCGCCGTGCAAGCCACTCGATGCCACCTCTCCGACAGCCATCAGGCCCTCGAGTGTCGTGCGCCCCTCGGAGTCGGTCAGGACCCCTCCCATCGTGTAGTGCGTGGTGGGCGAGACCGGGATCCATTGGCGGTCGGGCGATAACCCGGCCGAGAGGCAAGCGGCCACGAAAGTGGGGAAGCGAGCTCCGATCGCCTTGGCGTCCGGGCCCAGCATGGTGGCATCGAGGTAGCAGTGGTCAGTGCCGAGCTCGGCCATCCGCCGGGCCATGCCGCGGCTGACAACGTCCCGCGGCGCCAGGTCGCCGGCCCCTTCGGGCCCATGGAGGTGCTCACCTTCCGAGTCCCGCAGCCGGGCACCGGCGCCCCTGATGGCCTCCGACGCCAGTGGCCTCGGGTCGCGGCCGAGGTCCATGCCGGTCGGGTGGAACTGAACGAACTCGAGGTCCGCCACCTGCGCCCCCGCTCGCAGCGCCGCCGCCAAACCGTCGCCACTGCAGGCTCTGGGGCTCGTGGTCCGGGCCCACAACTGACCGTAGCCACCGGTGGCCAGGACCACCGTGGAGGCATAGATTCGACGAAGAGCCTTTTCCTCCGAGTCCCATACCAGGGCGCCCGTGACGCGGCCTCCGTCGGGAGAAATCAGCAAGTCGACCAGGAATATGCCCGGCATTACGGGCACATCGCGCTGGTGGGCGGCGGCCAGCAACGCCCGCGTGATCTCGGCCCCGGTGGCGTCGCCCCGGGCGTGCACCACCCGGGCGGTGCCGTGACCGCCCTCCTTGGCCAGAGAGCCGGGGTCGAAGCCGGCCCCCAGCCGAGCCAGCGTGGCCACGGCCTCGGCCGCTTCGTCAGTAACCGCCTGTGCCACCAGGGC
This sequence comes from Acidimicrobiales bacterium, assembly GCA_035502515.1. GTDB lineage: Bacteria > Actinomycetota > Acidimicrobiia > Acidimicrobiales > Palsa-688 > Fen-671. The sequence continues at coordinate 1,848 of DATJUH010000130.1, read as the reverse complement.
GTCCCCCAGACCGGCTGCCGCCCTGACCGTATCGGCGGCATGCGCCTCGGGAGTGTCCCCGGCCCCGAGGGCGGCGGCTATGCCGCCCTGCGCCAACCGGGTGCTGCCGCCCCCACCACTTTCTTTGGACACGACCGCCACCCGGCGCTGCCCGGAAAGTTCGATGGCGGCCGACAATCCGGCAATACCTGAACCCACGACGAGCACATCGAGCCCGTCCGGCCGGCACGCCATCTCACTCGCCCCCGCCCGGCGAACCAATCGACACCATCCGCTCCACAGCCAGGCGGGCGCGGTCGGCAATTTCTTCATCGACGTCTATCTCGTAAACGCCTTCGCTCAAGCAATGGAGCAAGCGGTCCGGCGTCGTCATTTTCATAAACCGGCATTGCGCCCGGGGCGATACGGCGTCGAACGTTGCCTTCGGGTTGGCATTACGAAGCTGATGCAGGATCCCGGTTTCAGTGGCGACGAGAGCATGCCCGTCGCCCAGCTTCCGGGCCGCCTTTACCATGCCGGAGGTAGAAAGCACATGCGTGCGTTCCTTAGGGAAATCACCATTGCCGGCCATCCAGAGCGCGCTCGTGGTGCAACCGCATTCGGGGTGGATAAACAGCTCCGAGCGGGGGTTCTCGGCTACTTTGTGGCGCAACTCGACCGGCGATATAGCGGCATGGACGTGACATTCGCCCATCCAGATATCGATATGCCGCCCGGTTTGCCGGGCCACGTGCTGGCCCAGGAACATGTCGGGGAGGAAAAGAACCTCTTTGTCCTCGGGCAGCGACGCCACTACCTCGACGGCGTTGGACGAGGTGCAGCAGATGTCCGATTCGGCTTTGACGGCCGCCGATGTGTTCACGTACGCCACCACCATCCCGCCGGGGTGGTCCTCTTTCCATTTGCGCACATCCGCCGCAGTGACCGTGTCGGCCAGCGAGCAGCCGGCGCCCAGGTCCGGCAGCAGGACCGTCCGGTCCGGCGCCAGCAGCTTGGCCGTTTCAGCCATGAAGTGGACGCCACAGAACACGATCACATCGGCCTGACTGCGAGCGGCCAGCCGGGACAGGGCCAGGGAGTCGCCGACGTGGTCAGCCACGTCCTGCACCCAGGGGACCTGGTAATTGTGGGCCAGGATGACGGCGTTGCGAGCCTTGGCCAGCCGGCGCACTTCGGCGGCCCACTCGGTGAAATCGGTGAACCCGGTGGCCCCTGACGCCTCCGGAACTTGGTCCGTCGTCTCGCCGGCAGCTTCACCCCTACCTTCACCCGGATGACTTATACTCTGAATGAGCATATGCCTCACTATAGCGCACGTGCCGGGTATTAGTTCAAACAGAAATCGGCCCAAACCGGTTTTTGCGACTGCCGGCCGGGACGGCGGCACGCTCCGGCGACAGGCTCGGCCCGCCGCGGCTCTCTGTCGCTGGGGGTATGGGTCAGGAGCGAGGTTTGGCGGGTGGCGTGGGCCCGTTCACTCTGGGCGCACGTGGGCCGTTTGTAGAGAGTTCGCCGTCCAATGGCGCCGGACTTGTGCGCGCTGGTGTAACGATAAGCGCACCTGGCGCGCAAGGGCCCGCTGGCGCGTCAGCGAGTGGGCCCGATCGGGCTCCCCGCGGGTGGAGCGGAGTTCCCGGCTGGAGGGGGAGTTCGCCGCCCCCTGGCGCGGGACTTGTGCGCGCTGGTGTAACGATAAGAGCACCTGGCGCGCCCAAGCACGTGGTTGGCCGCCGTCCAACCCTCAGGCGGCTTCCGCCCCGCGCCTCGCCCTCCCCAGGTGCCCTCATGGCCCCCCAAGACGCCGCAGCCCCAGGCCTGGCGCTGGCCGCTCCCTCAGCACCTCGCGCC